>CAYMFQ010000043.1:0-1454 GCA_964389335.1 uncultured Granulosicoccaceae bacterium | reverse complement strand
TCAAACGGAGCGACAGTCGCCGAAGGTGACGCGATTATTATCGACAGCACCATGCTCTATGGTGCGGATTCGGATGATCCAAATCCGGATGATCTTGTCGTTACCGTTACGCGCCTGCCGGCACATGGCGAGTTGACGGTAGCCGGTTCAGTAGTCAGCGTTGGTGATCAGTTTACACTGCAGTCTATTCTCGACGAGGCTTTGCGTTATGAGCACGACGAAAGTGAAACCTCTGTCGATCAGTTTGGCGTGTCTTTGCGGGATGGTGGAGAAGACGGGGCGCAGAGCGCAGACGGCAACTTTGAATTGAGCATTACTGAAGTGATTGATCCCGCTCCCGTCGTAACCCCGGACGAATTATTGCTGGCGTTTGGCCAGTCGTTTAACTCCCTGAGTGGTGATGTGCTGGCATCGGGCTTTTCAGGTCTGAACGGTGATGCGTTTATCGCCTCAACACAGTTCAATGTGTCGCTTGAAGAGGCGCCATCTCACGGTGCCGTGGTGTTGAACCAGGATGGGACATTTATTTACGAACACGACGGTTCGCGTATCTATAAAGATCAGTTTAGCTACCGTGTTACCAATGAAGACGGCATCTTTACCATCGCCACAGTATCGATAGTGATTGAGCCGCCTGTGAATGCCGCCTTTGGATCCGAAACGGAAATGCCGGGTACCGATGCAGATGAAACAGAGGCGCCACAACAACGGCCGGTACCGGAAACTGGCAAGGCCAAGACTAACGAACCGTCGGGCAGGCCGCCGGCTGAGATATCTTCAGCGACTGCACAGTCGTTCACCCCGGTATTCGGCAGAACCATAGAGGCGACCCGGGATTCGGACGTTGCTGCGTTTTTTGAGCTGCGCAATATTCAGGTCATCGAAGGAATCGAACGCCCTCTGTATCGCGATACAGCAGACATTACCGCCGTTACCCAGCACAATAAAAGCGAGATCCTGAAAGGTAGCGGCTTACAACCCGTTGGTGTTTCAATTACTGAAATCATCTTTGATGTGTATGTGCCTACAGCGCGGGAAGTCGTAGACAACCCGTATTTCATCGAAGGCCTGCGCGACGCCGACGAAGCAATCGAAGAGGCCCGACCCGGTCAGCGCTATGCAATCTCTGAAGAGCTGGTGCTCGGTGCCTCCTTATCGATGTCTATTGGGCTGGTATCCTGGGCACTACGAGGCGGGGCGGTGTTTGCAAGCCTGATGACCGCCGGTCCCTTATGGTGGGGAATGGACATAACAAAAGTCGCCGTACCATCATCGACAAAAGAAAAAGAGCCCAAAACCCCACGCGAAGATAATCAAAAACTCGAAGGCATGTTTGATTAGTACCAGAAGTAGGGTGGCGGAACGTAAACGAGCATCTATAAATTGCGATATGGATTTTTGGGTCGAGTCAGCCGGAGGAATCACACCTCCGGCTGCTCACAGAACCCGGCGTG
>CAYMFQ010000042.1:9420-33783 GCA_964389335.1 uncultured Granulosicoccaceae bacterium | reverse complement strand
ATCAGATCAGAAAAATCATTGCTGTTGCGGCTATCGAGCAAGTCTCGCAGATGTTTAAGGATTGTCCTCTTCGACTGGGCGGCTGCCCTGTCGCCGGCTCTGACCTTGTCCTGATGCAACGTCATTGCATCAAAATATCGCCGCTCTGCCAGCAACTGCTCCAACTGGCCGCTTCCGTCACCCGAACCTGCCACACGACTGGGTTGCGGCTGCGCAGCAGCATCATTCGCGACAACGTCCTGCGTCGATGAAGCTACGCCAGCAGAGCCTGAATCACCAATAGCGGTCTCAGTGGCGCGTACGGTACTTGAAGGGATCTCCTTTTCGGCAACTGGCGTGTTGCCAGCCAGTACCCTGACCGCTGATTCTGTTTGCGCCGCCGCATACCATGTCTGCCCAATCCAGCCGGCGCCCACACCAGCCAGAAAAATGAAGACGAATGAAAGGCGTTCACCCATGAGACGATGATGTGTTCCTGATAGACCTGTCTATAACGCATGGCACGGCTGTACGTTGACTTAATTTCCCAACATTCCCGCGCACGTTCTGTTTAGTGGCACACACAGCGCCGGATCACCAGCCTGATTTCTGCACAGCCAGGAGACGCGACTAAACGACGTATTCATGATCGTTTAGCCTTCTAATCATAGCAGGCGCGGATTTTTTGCTGGTTGCCGGGGCTCGAAATGGCACCGGTGTCAAACCTGTTGTACTGACGGAGTGACGAGAAAGTCGAATTGCTGAATACCGTTGTTAAACGGCCACTGCCAGCCTACTGATAGTGTTGATCAAGTAAATCCATGCGCGGCATTAACTCAAGCAGGTGCCGGGTATATTCATGTGACGGCGCCTTAAACAGCCGCTCGGTATCGGCAATCTCGCAAATGGCACCGTTGCGCATCACCGCTACCCGGTCGCACATTTGACGGATCACAGGTAGATCGTGCGAGATAAACAGCATGGTTAAGCCGAGCTCCTGCTGCAGGTCTTTTAACAAATTAAGTATTTGCGCTTGAATAGAAACGTCGAGCGCGGAGGTTGGCTCGTCGCAAATCAGTATGCGCGGCCGCGAAGCGAGCGCGCGCGCGATAGAGATACGCTGACGCTGTCCGCCGGAAAATTCGTGAGGATAGCGTCGAGCGGCAGAAGCTCCAAGCCCCACATGGTCTAACAGGTCCTGCACAATGGTGCGGGTCTGCTTTTCGGACTTTGCCATTTTAAAAAAGCGGATCGGCTCAGCAACGATATCAAGCACCTTCAGGCGACTGTTCAAACTGCTGTACGGATCCTGAAATATCATTTGCAGCGCACGTCTGGCCTGCTGGTTTTGCTCATCGTGTCGATGCAGCTCAACTTCTTTACCCATGACACGAATGCGCCCTGCCTGCGGTTTGTACAAACCCACAATCAAACGCGCCACCGTCGATTTACCTGAGCCTGATTCCCCCACCAACCCAAACGTTTCACCATCGGCAATGCTAAAAGACACATCGTCAACGGCCTGCAGCATTTTGCGATTGCGCTTTAACAGGGCTCGCTCCAGCACAAACGCAAGCTTCAGATTCTCAACCTCGATAGCCTGACCATTGGCGCTCTTCAGGTTGCTCTGTTCACCCAGCCAGTGCGTGTTCACGTCTATGCGATTTGCACCAGGATCGAGATTGCTGCCATCGATATAATCGACCGAGTTAAAGCGATCGAGCTTGCGATCAGCAGGCGGCACCGCTGCAATTAAACTGATGGTGTAGTCGTGCTGTGGATTGCCAACGATTTGTGCGACCGGGCCAGTCTCCACAATTTCACCGCGATACATAACCGCCACGCGATCCGCAATATTGGCGATAACACCGATATCGTGGGTCACGATGATCACACCGAGGTTGCGGGTTTTGCACAGGTGCTTTATCAAATCGAGAATCTGCGCCTGAATGGATACATCGAGCGCGGTGGTTGGTTCGTCTGCGATGATCAGATCAGGCTCTCCGGCAAGCGCCAGCGCAATCACCACACGTTGACGCATACCACCCGAAAATTGATGCGGGTACGCCTTCAAACGCGTCTCGGCCTGATCAATACCCACCGATTGCAGCAATTCAACCGCTCTGTTGTATGCGTCTTTTTCTGAAATGCCGAGGGACTTGCGGATGGTTTCTATAAGCTGTTCACCAATACGCAACAACGGATTAAGCGAGGTTTGCGGATCCTGAAAAATCATACCGATTCTGTCGCCACGCACTCGGCGCATGGCATCGGAATCGAGCTCGCGCAGTTCCTCGCCCTGGAACAGAATGGAACCGCCGCTGACACGGCCTGGCTTTTCCAGCAAATCAATGATGGCATTGCCAATGGTGGATTTACCGGCACCCGACTCACCCACCAGTCCGAGCACTTCCCCGGGTTGCACCTGCAGGTGTATGTTGCGCGCCGCTTCAACCACGCCACGTCGCGTGGGAAACTGCACTGACAGATTCTCGATCTGCAGCAGGGTCTGATCAGTTGCCATAACTATTCGCTAACGCAGCTTGGGGTTGAGGGCATCGCGCATCCAGTCGCCCAGCAGATTAACGGCAAAAACCAGAATCACCAGTGCCGCCGCAGGAAACAGGGTAATCCACCACAGACCCGAAAAGAGATATTCATTGCCTACGCGAATCAACGTGCCAAGACTGGGAGTGGTCGGCGGTATACCCTGCCCCAGAAACGACAGCGTTGCCTCGGAGATGATCGCCAGTGCAAGCCCGATCGTTGCAATAACCAGTACCGGGCGCATGACGTTTGGCAGAATGTGACGCATGATGATTAACCAGCGCGGCAAGCCGATAACACGCGCTGCCTGCACATATTCCTTTTGCGATTCCACCAGCGTGGCCCCGCGTGTTACACGTGCGAACTGAGGCCAGTCAGTTAAGCCAATAGCGAAAATGACAACATAGATCGCGAAGTCTTCACGTAGTTCCAGTGGCAACAGTGTGCGACCGATTCCGTTAATCAGTATGGCCAGCAGAATACCGGGAATCGTCAGCTGGATATCTGCGATACGCATGATGACAGCATCCACCGCGCCGCCGAAGTATCCGGAAATAACACCCAGCGCCACGCCGAGCACCATGCCCAGACAGACAGCGGCAATACCAACCAGTATCGACAGCCTGCCGCCGTAGAGTATCGTCGACAGCATGTCCCGGCCCTGGTTGTCGGTGCCGAGTAAATACTGTGGTTGCCCGCCTTCAACCCAAGCAGGTGGTAGCTTGCCGTCCCATAGGGAAATCTGCGATGGATCAAACGGGTTAAACGGGGCAATCCACGGTGCGAACATTGTAGCGACAACACATATCAGCGTAATAAACGCCGCAATCATTGCCGATGGCGTGTGGAAAAACGACCAGGCGATGTCGTTGTCGATTAGCCGTGAAAAGAACCCCCGCGGCCTGACAGTTGTGCTCATGCTAGCGCCCTCCTATTCGTATACGAGGGTCGATAAACACGTACAACAAGTCGACAATGAGATTAACTAATACAAATATCAGTGCAACAAAACACAGGTAGGCAGCCATAATGGGAACATCAGCAAAGTCGACTGCCTGAATGAACATCAGGCCGGTACCTGGCCATTGAAATACGGTTTCTGTAATAACTGAAAACGCAATCAGTCCACCGATATTTAAGCCAATGATGGTGATGACCGGCACCAGTGTGTTCTTGAGTGCGTGTACAAAGTTGATCGAGCGCTCAGACAATCCGCGCGCTCTGGCAAACTTGATGTAGTCAGCCTGCATAACCTCAAGCATTTCTGCGCGCACCAGCCGCAGAATCATTGTCAGCTGAAACAGGCTTAATGTGATAGCCGGCAGAATAATCGAACGCCAGCCGTCCACCGTGAGGAAACTGGTCTTCCACCAGCCGAGTTCCACCACACCGGCACGACCGGATGATGGTAACCATCGCAATGTCACGGCGAATAGATAAATTAACGCGATACCAATGATAAACGTCGGCAACGAAACACCGACCAGTGACGTCGACAGTATGCTCCGCGACAGCCAGCCATTGCGTTTGATGCCGGTGTATACCCCCGCCGTGATACCCACCAGTAAGGCGATGATGGCAGATACAAACACCAGCTCAAGCGTGGCCGGCAAGCGCTCCTTGATCAGTTCACTAACCGGTCGTTTGATGCGGTAACTCAGACCAAAATCACCCTGCAGCGCGTTGCCCATAAAGCGGGTGTACTGAGTGATGATAGGGTCATCAAGACCAAGTTCCTGTCGAATGCGGATGCGGTCTTCGCGAGTCGCCTCCTGTCCGACCATGTTGTTGACCGGGTCACCAACAAAGTTAAACAGGGAAAACGAAATGAGGGACACAGCGGCCATAACCAGTAGTGCCTGGCCGAGCCGACGGAATATGTAGGAGAGCATTAAGTGAGGTGCCGCCAGGAAGAATCAGGGGCAGCATGAAAGCTGCCCCTGAGTATTTTACTGCATGGTGATAAAGCGAGGACGCAACGCATCATCCGCTGACATAGGCGCGTCGACCTTGTCAGACATACCCCAGGCGATAACCTGATGATGAATTGGAATGTATGGCATGTCCGCACGGATCTGAGTCCATGCTTCGTCGATCATTCCAGTACGCTTGTCGAGGTCAGTTTCTGACGCAATACCCTTGGTGATCGCATTGACGGTTTCGTTGTTGTAGCCGGTGGCATTCCACGAGCCTTCAGCGTCAAGCAGGTACGAGAATACATAGTGGCTGTCGAGTGTTGGTACACCCCAGCCAAGCATGTAGAAGTCAGATACACGCTTCTGAATCTTCGGGAAGTGCTGCGCTTTTGGAATGGCTTCCAGATTCACCTTCACGCCGATCTTTGCCAGCATCGCCACTGCCGCCTGACAGATTTTCTCGTCGTTATTGTATCGGTTGTTCGGGCAGTCAAGCTGTACCGAGAAACCATCCGCATAGCCCGCCTCTGACATCAGTGACTTGGCTTTTTCAACATCCAGCGGAATTTCGGCATCCTGCGTTTCGTTGTTGCCGAGTACACCGGGAGAAGTGATCATACCGGCAGGAAAGCTCAACCCTTCCATCACCACGCGCTGAATCGCCTTGCGGTCTATAGCGAGGTTCATCGCTTCACGTACGCGTTTGTCAGCAAAGGGATTTTTGCCTTTGACATCGGAGGTACGGAGCTCTTCGACGCCCTGATCCATACCGAAGAATATGGTACGAATTTGAGCTACGGTGTCTGTCTTCAGGCCGTCAGCAGCATCAATACGCTTCAGATCCTGCAATGGCGGATCAAGAACGAAGTCGACTTCATTAGACAGCAGTGCGGCAACGCGGGTTGCAGCATTGCCAATCGGGCGGTACTCGATACGATCGATATTACCGGGGAATTCACCAGCGCCCCACCAGTCAGCGTTCTTTTCCATGACGGTCAATTCGTCGGGGGCACGGCTAACGAGTTTGAACGGGCCTGTACCATTGGTATTGCGAACCGCGAAAGTCTCTTCTTTACCGGCAAAATCCTGCGGCTTGACGACGTTGTTGGCCTCGGACCAGCCTTTGTCCATGATGTACAGTGAGGTAAGCTGGTTAGGCAGAATCGGGTTGATCGCATCAGTCACCAGGTCGACCGTGTAGTCGTCAACGATCTTCACTTCGACAACAGACTTAACCTGTTCTTTAAAGTCAGAACTTTCCTGTTTAGCACGCTCGAAGCTGAACGCCACGTCTTCCGCGGTGAAGTCTTCACCACCGTGGTACTTGACGCCTTCACGCAGTTTGAAACGCCAGATGTTGCCGTCCATCGGCTCCCATGAGAGGGCCAGTTCCGGCTGCAGCTCCAGAGCTGCGTCACGAGTTACCAGGCTCTCGTACATCATGCCGTTGGTGGCGATGGTCGGGCCTTCGTTCTGAGAGTGAGGATCAAGCGTCAGGGCATCGCCCTGGCTGGTCCAGCGCAGCGTATTGTCCGCCAGCGCGTGGGTGCTGCCAGCTGCCAGTGCTACGGCACAGACAGGAATGAGCTTGCGTAGAGTCATTACGTATCCTTAAGTGATTGCGACCCGTCGGATACTGACACATCTCGCGCAGGTCGTCACGAGCTGACTCACAGAAATTGCGACAGCACGGCGCCGTCAGAGCGATTTGAAGGTGAGGCGCGATGACACCACCGCCACGACGGCAGCGCTGGTCTGCTCGAAAGCGCTTACAAGCAGACGACTGTCGTGCTACCGGTCGTTCGTCAGGGATTCCTGCTTCCTGCTACCAGTCTCAACGCATAAGGGGTCGCTACCGGTTAATCGCAGACAAGACCTCAGCAACGTTCACCGGCCAGTTGCGCCCCCTGCGCAAGACTTGCCAGCTTGGCGTATGCAATTTCAGGGTCCACTGCACCAAAGCCTGCAAAGGTGCCAAAGCCACAGTCTGTGCCGGCAACCACGCGTTCCGCACCAACAATGTTGACGAAGCGCTCGATGCGCTGCGCCACCAGCTCGGGGTGTTCGACAAAGTTAGTGGTGGTGTCCAGCACGCCCGGCACCAGCACAACATCATCAGGTATTTCATGTTTCCGTGCCTCGAATACTGTCCATTCATGTGCGTGGCGCGGATTGGATGTTTCAAACAACAGGTACTGTGCTTTGGTTCTGAGCAGCGTTGACAGCACCTTATCCATACCAATATCGCAGGTATGCGGGCCTTCGTAGTTGCCCCAACAGATGTGTATGCGCACCTTATCTTTTGGCACATTCGCAAGCGCATGGTTTAGCGCCTCCACATGGCTTTCAGCAATGTGCACAAACTCTTCGTCAGACAAATCGGCAAATAACATATGTCGAGACAATGCCAGATCCGGACAATCGAGCTGCAGATTTAATCCGGATGCAACAATGGTTTCGTACTCGGTTTTCATTACATCTGCCAGTGCGGCAAGATACGCATCGCGTGTGGGATAAAACTCATTTTGTAAAAACAGAGATATCACACCCGGTGACGCGGCATTCATAAAACCCTGAGTCACACCGTGACGCGCCATCGCCGCCTTCAGGTTGTCTATGTCTTTTTGCAGTTCGCCCTGCCCTTTGCTTTTTATCGCTGATGTACACATGGGCCGTGCGTACTGCGGCGTGCCGCCAGAGTCAGCGATACGCTGCAGAAACGTCGGGTACTCTTTCAGGTCTGCCGGTGCATTGCGAGGGCTGTCTCCGGAGAACCCTTCATATCGGTCTTTAACATAAGTGGCATAGGAAATTTTCGATGTCTCGCCATCAGAGACAATATCGACGCCCGCGTCGTGTTGACGTTTTACTGTCTCGTCTACAGCGCTTGTCATTGCCCGATCAAATGCCTGCGGGTCGTAGTGTTCTTCTTTCTCCCGTGCAAAGATAAAGTCGACCACTTCCTGAGTGCGTGGTAGTGAACCAACATGCGTGCAGGCTATTTTTGCCATCGGTTATTCTCTCGATTGTGTACTTGTGCGGACGGGCCGGAGCGTCAGTTAAACCCTATACCCAGTGCGTCGGGCCGGCCGGATCAGTGGTATTGCGTACGCGAAATAAACTGGTCTGCCCCGTCATTGACGGTACCAGGCTGCGCTCAACACCCGGCGGCACAGCGCAAACATCACCCGGACTTAAGGTTGCCGGCACACCATTACACTGCAGTTGCCAGTGACCGTGCATCACCATAAGAATCTCGTGTTGATCTGTGTGATACGGCGTCGCATCAATTGAAGAGCGCGCAATTAAATCGATTTCAAATCCCGGTCGGTCGCGCAGCATGCCGTCAGCGCCAAGTACCGAAACCGGTTGTCGGTCAGCCATCGCAAGCATGTCGAGGTAGCGCGCAACGAAGCGTGGCACCACTTCAGCTGATGTCGGCTCGATGAGTGAAGCCATGTCGGCATCACTCATCAAAGGCATTGGCTTCACACCGGCCGGCAACAGATTATCAGTCGTTTGATTGTTGGAATCGTACAATACACCGTTGTCCCCCAGCACCAAACCGTGGTCGCGGGCCTCTTCGATTACCTGCGGCGCCCACTTCACACCGCCGCCTGCATCGTCGCCACCCAGCACCGCCATGATCATTCCGTAGTCTGTACCGATATTTTCAAAGCCGCGAAACATATCAGTGGGAATATTGATCAGATCACCTTCCTGCAGTGTTACTTCACCCGCATCGCCCCAGCGTCCCCAGAAAAAACGCCAGCGTCCTTTCAGTACAAAAAACACTTCGGCGGTCGTGTGCGTGTGCAGTGAATTACGGCAGTGCGGCGGCTGACCGGCCGCACCGATATTAAAGCCGGGTGTGTCACGTATGTGCACATGCTGATCGGGGCTTTCAGACACGCCGGCACCAATAATGGTGAAGTTCTCTTTTTGATCAGAGCCCGGCGTATGGGCATCGATAAACGCGGTTTTACAGGGTTTTAATTCGCCGTAGCGAACGATACGCTGTTCGAGTTCTTCAGGAGTCATTCACTCACTCATAGACTGGTTGTACAAGCACAGAATTACTAAACATGTTTTATTAATCATGGCTTATTAAACACGGGATAACAGAAAGCTAACCAGTTTGCAGCGCGATTTGCTTCCAGACAGCTGTTTCATCAAACAACACCCACTCGCGCCTTAAACCGTAGGGTCCAAACTCGGCATGGCTGATACCAAGTACGTAAACGTCTGCACCTGTCGGTGCACCAAACACGCCCCAGCCATCGTGTTTGCCGTGCAATGACCAGCGCACTGCGCTGCGCGGCGGCTGCAAATTATCTTCGCGTCCGATACAGTGCTGTATGTGGAAACCTGCATTGGGCAGCGCCGCTCGCAAACCCATCCAGAACTGGTCCGCTGCTGACCAGCCATAGGCGCTTTCACCACCCGGGTACTCCAGCGCACAGGCTCGATCCCAGCTTGCCGGTATAACAGACATTTCCGCGTTCATGGCACGGGTGAGCACATCGGCATAATGCTGGCCCCACGTGCTGTCATTACCACTACCTGTGTATTCGCCCACCCGGTCAGTCGCCGGAGTCAATGGTTTAACGCAGTGTTCAAAACCACCTTCGCGTTCAATTAAATCAACGGCGTATTGTTTCGCGTCAAGGCCCAGCTGCTTAACAATGGCAGTCTGATCACGAATCAGCCATTCATCATAAATTTGATTGTTGCGTGCGGCACAGTCAGCAAGTATGCGATAGCGAAGATGTTTGCCGGTCGCCGCTCCGTACACACCACTGTGCGCATGGGTAGCTGTTGACAGTATGCGATGCGACGACAGGTAACCATTGCCGTTGTCGCCACACCAGATAACATCCTCACCCAGCAACTGCCGATCAGGAAACTCGGCAAGGGTCGCCATTGTGGCGGCGATAACGTTCTCGTTGCCCACCACCACTGACGCCGGTGATCGCACCACGATATCGTCTGCGTAGTAACGGTGCAGTGTATGGATTTGCCGCTCTTCCCAGATTTCGCGGGTTATACCAATAATGTAATCTGGGAAGTCTTTCCACTTACTGTCGAAGGTTGCCTGGAAATCCGTGTCGGGTTCGCCGTTCGCTGTGTCACTCATCCTGCGGTCCAGCCACCATCGACCAACAGTGAAGAACCGGTTACCAATGCAGAAGCACTGGAGGCCAGATACAAGACACTGCCCATGATGTCTTCTACTTCACCGATGCGATCAAGCTTTATCTTGGATTGAATCCACTCGACACGCTCCGGATTGTTGAACGTTGCTTCGGTCAGGGGTGTTTTTATAAACGTGGGGCAAATGGTATTAACGCGAATGTTGTGCGGCCCCCATTCAATCGCAAGCGCCTTAACCATACCTTCGACCGCATGCTTCGAAGCACAGTAAACCGACCGATCAATACCACCAACGTGCCCCATTTGTGATGACACATGAATAATTGACCCGCCGATACCGGCATCGATCATCGCCTGTGCCGTTACCGTTGATAAGAAAAACGCACCGCGTACATTTACATCCATAACGCGTTGATACTCAGTAGCAGACGTTTCAAGTGCCGGTGCGGGCGATGCATAACCCGCTGAATTAACCACCACATCAAAAGCCGCCTGCTGATGCAACTGTGCCCGCATGGCTTCTGTGTCAGCGACATCAAGCACCATTAGCTCAGCGCTGAATCCTGCCTCACTCATCGCCTCGCATACCTGCTGCAGGCGTTGCTCGTCTCTGGCCGCAACCACCACGTGTGCACCAGCTTCGGCCAGTGCCACTGCACTGCCCAGCCCGATACCACTGGAGCCACCGGTTACCAGTGCGCGTTTACCATCAAGCCTGAGCGACGGCGTACGTGGCAATTGCACCATCAGGATTCGTCGGTCTGATCAGCCGGCAACGCAGGCGCGCCATAGGGAATGTTGCGGCCACCATAGCGACGCACACGCAGGTTGCACTGTTCGCCATGACCGACAAAACCCTCGAGCATGCACAGCCGTGAACATACCTCGCCAATTTGTGCTGAAGCAGCATCAGACTGCACTTTTTGGTAGGTGTGAGTTTTTATGAATTTGCCGACCCATAAGCCACCCGTGTAGCGACCCGCTTTTTTGGTGGGCAGCGTATGATTGGTACCGATGACTTTATCGCCGTAGGCAACGTTGGTGCGTGGCCCGAGAAAGAGCGCACCGTAGTTGGTCATATGTTGCAGAAACCAGTCGTCCCGATCCGTCATTACCTGCACGTGTTCAGAGGCCACAAACTCGGCCTGCTCGAGCATTTCATCGTAGCTGTCGCAAACTATCACTTCGCCATAGTCTGACCACGCCTGCCTGGCTACTTCGGCCGTTGGCAAAATGCCAAGAATGCGATCAACCTCGGCCAGTGTGTCTCGCGCGAGTTGCTCTGAGTTTGTGATCAGCACTGCCGGTGATGTGGGCCCGTGTTCGGCTTGCCCCAGTAAATCGGTGGCGCACATTTCAGCGTCGACTGTTTCGTCGGCAATTACCAGTGTCTCTGTGGGACCGGCAAACAAATCAATACCGACGCGGCCGTACAGCTGTCGCTTGGCTTCGGCAACAAACGCATTTCCAGGACCGACCAGCATATCAACCGGTGGGATCGACTCGGTACCGAGTGCCATCGCACCAACTGCCTGAATGCCACCCAGACAATAGATTTCGTCAGCACCACCCATGTGCATGGCAGCGACAATAGCCGGATGTGGTGCGCCCTCGTTGGGCGGTGCCGAGGCGATAATTCGTTTCACACCGGCAACCCGCGCTGTCACCACGCTCATGTGCGCCGATGCCACCATCGGGTACTTACCGCCCGGTACATAACAACCAACCGAGTTTACCGGTATGTTTTTGTGGCCGAGGATCACACCCGGGATAGTTTCTACCTCAACGTCACTGAGCGATGCTTTTTGATGCTCGGCAAAGTTTCGCACCTGCTCCTGTGCGAAGCGGATATCCGCCAGGTCCTGCTTGCCGACCTGCTGCATGGCCTGATCGATGGCATTGTCGTCGAGGCGAAAAGACGTCGGTGAATAATTGTCGAATTTTGCCGACAGCTCGGCGACCGCTGCGTCACCACGCCGGCCGACATCATCGAGAACCTGCTCAACGATCTGCCGAACCTTTGCGTCGTCTTCGGCGCGTTGCTCAATGCTGCGAGCCGTTTTCAGGTGCGTGGCCAAACCAAGCCTCCGTTAGTTGGTATGCGGGTTGGTACGCGCAAGGGGCGAATACCGGGTTATCTGACAGCGAGAAAATCAGGGCAGGACGCGGAGATTCCACGCCTGTGATAATCGCTTTGCATTCGTATGCAAACTATTCTGCCCCATCTGCCAAGAAAACAAAAGATAAGGATATTCGGAGTGGGAAACCGGTCGACGCCGGCACACCGCAGACTATCCGGGGATCTGTTGCAACAACACTCCGAGCGCAGAGGCAACCAGCAACACCCGCGCTATACCCCAGTGCCATACGAACACCAGCAGTGCACAGATAGCTGTCAGCACTGGCACGCGCCAGTCCAGGGTCGACCAGACCGGCTGCCAGTAGGCCAGCACACCGGCTTCGGTCAGATTTACCTGCCGAAAAAACACATGCAGCGCAAACCACAGCGACAAATTGAGCATCACACCGACCACAGCGGCGGTGATGGCTGTCAACGCACTGCGCAGCCGCGGTTGCCTTGCAATCCACTCGATATAGGGCGCTCCGGCGAAGATCCACAAAAAACACGGCACAAACGTTACCCACAAGGTAAGCGCGGCTGCGGCGAAACCGGTAGGCCAGCCTCCATCGCGAAAGCCTGCGATAAAGCCGACGAACTCGGTCACCAGTATCAGCGGCCCGGGAGTGGTTTCTGCGAGCGCCAGACCGTCCATCATCTCACCGGCACTCAGCCAGCCGAACTGAGTGACGACATCCTGCGCAAGATAGGCCAGCACAGCGTAGGCACCACCGAAGGTAACCACAGCCAGCCGAGAAAAGAACAAACCGATGTCTGATAAGAGATCGTGCTGCGCCACTACCGCCAGCAGCACCAGGGGTGCGAACCAAATGCAGAGCCACACAAATACCGTGAACACTGTGTTCTTCAGCATGCCACGCCTGGAGACACGTGTGGAGACATTGCTCGCAGCAACCTCACCGCTTGCACCCCCACCTTCTGACACTACACCAGACATCAGAAAGAAACCGGTGGCAGCTGCCACTGCGATAATCAGCGGAAATGGCAGCTGTAAAAAAAATATACCGATAAACGCGGTAGCTGCGATGAACAAATGTACCCGGCCGGTCAGGGCACGCTTTGAAATTCTGATCAGCGCTTCAATCACAATTACCAGTACCGCCGCCTTGATACCAAAGAACAACGCTGTGACTAACGGCAGGCTGCCGAAGGCCGCGTAGACACTGGCGAGTGCCAGCACCACCAGTGCGCCCGGCAGCACAAACAATAGCCCGGCCGCCAGACCACCACGCGTACCGTGCAGCCGCCACCCGGCATAGGTCGCGAGTTGCATCGCCTCAGGACCGGGCAACAGCATGCAAAAGCTCAGCGCGTTCAGGTACTGACTTTCGGTCAGCCAACGTTTTTCGTCGACGACAACTCGATGCATCAGCGCGATTTGCGCGGCCGGACCACCAAACGACAGCAATCCAATGCGCGCCCATTGCAACAACGCTGAAATAAACGAAGGCGTTTTCTGCGGGTGGTCGTCAGCATTACTCATCGCGTTTACCGCCCTCCAACTCCAGCCATTCGTGTCCTTCACCGGTCGCATCGCGGCACCATCGATAAAACGCATCGTATAGCAGCATGCCCGCCTGCAGTTGCTGTTGATCATCTTTGTACATGCGCGACAGCCCGAGCGAGGCAGCCAGCAACCCGGCCGCCTGTGGCGCCAGATCGAGGCGATTGGTATCGGCGCCTCGCACCAGTGTTGCGAACCGCTGCAACGCATCAGTCTGCAACTCGAACTCGTGCAGCATCGTATCGAATGTGCACTGCTCGCCTCGGTGAGACCAAAATACACCCGGCACATCAAAGGCCGTAGCACCGTACTTATCTGCCACTTCGACAACAGACGCCGGCGGCACAAACAAAAAACGCGCACGCGGATCGACAAAACGTCTGATTAGCCATGGACAGGCAATTCGGTCTACCTTTGGCCGGTGCCGGGTAACCCACACAGACCCTGGATGTTCCGATAGCCTCGCCGCTGGCACCAGCGGCAATTGCGACTCGCCCCAGGCTACAAAGCCACCGGCCAGCGCCTCTGCTTTAACGCCATGGCTTTGCAACAGCGCCATGGCACCGTGGGAAATTTTTAGACCTCGATGACAGTACACAACTACCTGCCGGTCCTGCAGTTGCGGCAGCAGGTCAGTGATATTGTGGAACGCACAGCGAAACGCTGTCGGGATAAAGCGCGGATCCTGATTAAAATCCTCATCGATGCGCAGGTCGACGATTACAGGTGCAGCGTCAGTCCCAACCAGTCGATTGAGCTGAGCGCAGGTGATTTCGTTAGGTGATGGCATGGGCGCATCCTCCCCTGTGTTTGGTACAGCGACCACGATGGTTACGCGTGACATTGCACGGGCAACATAAATGGCAGCTGTGTGAACGGGTGAACCGGATGCGACTCTTCGGCTGGCGCCTCACGGGGTGTTCGCAACCCCTTGTCAATAGTATGAAATGCGATAACTGCAGTGTCAAACCTGCACAGGGTGAGCCGGCCACACAGGCAGTAGCCCGGCAATTACGAGCCTGGCACCCCATTAAATTGCCGCATGCCAATACGTCAGACACTGTGACTTGAAAACACAGAGTGACCACCGCGCTGAGGTCGACGATAATACCTCGACAATTATCCGGAACCATTCATGTTATGAAACCGAGTTATCCCGAGCGCATTGTCTGTCTGACTGAAGAGACTACTGAAACCCTGTATCTGCTTGGCGAGCAGGACCGCATTGCGGGAATCTCCGGCTTTACCGTACGGCCACCACAGGCACGCAAGGAAAAGCCACGCGTGTCGGCATTTACCTCTGCCAACATCGACAAGATACTTGCACTCGATCCGGATCTGATTATTGGATTCTCTGATCTGCAGGGAGACATTGCAGCGGAACTGATCAAAGCCGGCAAAACCGTATGGGTACTTAATCAGCGTTCGGTAGAAGAAATACTCAGTATGATTCTGTGCCTGAGCGCCATGGTCGGTGCATCTGACCGCGGTGACAAACTGGTGGAACAACTGACCGACAAGATTCAACGCATGCAAGCCGGTAACACCGCGCCGGTGCCACGCGTCTACTTTGAAGAGTGGGATGATCCAATGATCTCCGCAATTCAGTGGGTGTCGGAATTGATTGGTATCGCCGGCGGCACAGATTGCTTTGCCGAGCTTGGAAAAATGTCACACGGCAAGGATAGAATTATCGCCAACCCGCAAACCGTGATTGATCGCAACCCGGATATTATTATCGGCTCGTGGTGTGGTAAGAAATTTCGACCGGAGAAGGTAGCAGCACGGCCGGGATGGGACGCCATCAGTGCCGTTCAGCATGAACAGTTGTTCGAAATTAAATCACCGATAATACTGCAACCGGGGCCTGCGGCGATAATGGATGGTCTCGATGAAATGCACGGCATTATCTCCCGGTGGCAGCAACTTCAATCGTGATTTTGATTCGCTCAACTGAGGAACCTGTTGCCGGTTTTTTGCTTCATGCAAAGTGCACTAGTCAACGCCCGGAGTCATTCTCGCTCCTTATCGATTGCACGTGGCATTGACACCCTGCAACCCACACAGCAGTGCGCCGAATTGCCATTCTAAAACTCGCTCAACCGCATCAGCGCTGGCTTGTAGCAGGCAGCGAGCGAGGCGCCAAAACCTTTCACCAAAAGCTGGCCTCTCGTTTGCTAACAAGCAGTCGATCCAAAAAAACGCCTTATAACGGATCGGCAATAAGAGTTTTAAAAACCATGGAACAAATAGGTACAAGCCTAAACGAAAACCCGGTAATACAGGTGTGCGAGGACCTGTCTACGCCTGTTTGGGTATTCGACTTTGACAAGACACGAGTGGTCTGGGCCAATGAAGCCGCGCTGCAACTGTGGGGTGCCACCAGCAGTGAGGAGCTCGCAGCGCGTGACATGTCTGTCGACACCACTCCCAGCGTCGTTAAACACCTGAACAACATTCGCAAACGGCTGCGCAACGGTGCGCGGCACGCCGAACGCTGGACAATCTACCCGCACGGCCAGCCACGTCATTGTTTTCTGGAATATCGCAGCATTGAACTCGCCGATGGGCGTGATGCGATGCTGGTTGAATGTACCGGTCAGGACATCAGTGGTGACAACGATGCGCTGCGCAGCATCGAGGCACTGCGGCATACGTCTTTGATGATAAGCCTGTACAGCGAAGACTATAAGCTGCTCTACAGTAACCCTGCCGCGCGCATCATGTTACAGGACAGCACCAGCCACCTGCGCGATAGATTTGCCAACCCCGCCGACTGGCATCGCATGCTCGAAGAGATGCAGCAGTCAGATGAGTTTGTCATGGAGGCACTGATGAATACTGCCAGTGGTGCGCGCTGGCACAAGATGCATTTCCAGCACAGCCGCGATGCAGTCACCGGGCAATGGTCTTTTCTCGTGTCTGAATCCGATGTCACCAAACTGCATGACGCCGAGCGCGAAGGTTACAGACTGGCGCGTACCGATTCACTGACAGGATTTGCCAACCGACACTACCTGCAGGAAAAGTTTCAATACATGTCGGCCAACAGCGATGCGCACGCCGGTGTAATTTATATTGATCTGGACCGATTTAAATACATCAACGATTCTCTCGGCCACTCAACCGGCGATCAGCTGCTGATCGGTGTGGCGCAAACGATCAGACAATGCACCGGTAACAATGCCACGCTGGTGCGGCTTGGTGGCGATGAGTTTTTAATTCTGCTTGAACCGGTGCGCGACTACACACCACTGGTGGAACTGGCAAATACCATCATTGACAAGCTGGCCAATCCACTCATTATCGATAATACACCGCTGAGGGTGACACCGAGTATCGGCATCTGCATCTACCCGGACGATGCTCACAGCACAGAGGCGCTGCTGCAGCATGCAGACATCGCGATGTATCGCTCCAAGGCTGAAGGGGGAAACCAATACCACATCTTCACCGAAGCCATGCGACAGGACGTACAACACCGCCAGCAGACCGAACAGGAACTGAGCCTGGCTATTCAAAACGAGCAATTCCGCCTGCACTATCAGGCACGCTATGGCTACGATGGCACAACAATCATTGGTGCTGAAGCATTGGTCCGCTGGGCACATCCGCAGAAGGGCCTGTTATTTCCCAGTGAGTTTATTGCGCTGGCAGAAGAGACCGGCCTGATTGATGAGCTTGGCGCATGGGTGCTGATGGAAGGTGCACGACAGGCCGCGAAGTGGTATCGACAGGGCCACAACCTTTGTGTTTCAGTTAATTTATCTCCACGGCAGTTCGCAAGCCCCGACTTTGCAGAGCACGTGCAGCGGGTGTTGGTAGAAGCCGGTTGTCCGGCACATCTGCTGGAACTTGAGATCACCGAATCAATGCTGCTGCACGACATCCCACGGGTGCTCGATATTCTTAGCACGCTGCACAATCTTGGCGTCAAGACAGCCATTGATGATTTTGGTACCGGTTACTCGAACCTGTTTCAACTGCAGTCGCTCGATATAGACTGCTTGAAAATAGATAAAGCGTTTGTTCAAAGTATTGATCGTCCGGCTATTTTGCAGATGATTTTATCGCTCGGCAAAATGCTGGACATGAATATTGTCGCCGAAGGTATTGAAACACAGGAGCAACTTGAGTGGTTGCAGCGCCACGGCTGCAACGAGTTTCAGGGCTACCATCTGGCACGACCAATGGATGAGTGCCACTTTGAATCACTGCTTGGCAAGTCAAAGGAGCGGGTTGCAGCACCGCAGGAGATTGAACTGGCCTGCGCGTGATAGGGCCCTTAGGGCATTCTTACAGTGTCGCCGGCTTGCAGGCCTTTCACCACTTCAATCTGAATTCCATCGGAAAGATCAGTTTCAATAGAGCGTGGCTCCACTGTGCCATCCGGCTGCTCGACCAGTACCTGCACCGCGCCGTCATCTTCGAATACTAAAAACTTTTCATCAATGACCAGCACATCGTCGCGGCGATCAAGTACAACGTCCGCGCTGGCACTGAAGCCCGCCCGCAATTGACTGTCTGAGGTGATCGCAGCGCGCACTTCAAACTGCACTGAACCCTCGTCTTCCACGCCTTTCGGACTGATGTATTCGAGTTCACCGTTAAAGGTAACACCTTCAATGGCACCAACCGTTATTTCAAGTGCCATACCCTCTTTAATGCGACCAACTTCCGACTCATCCACGGTTCCGGTAAACACCATGTCAGTCATGTCGGCAATGGATGCGATGGTGGTACCTTCATTAAAGTTATTCGTCTCTGTGACTGAAACCCCTTCCTTCACTGGTATGTCGAGTACGGTACCGTTAACGGTCGAGCGCACTTCGTTAGATACCGTACCACCCTCGCCGGTGCCACCCTCGCGTATCAGGCGCAGGTTGCTGCGGGCCCCATCCTCTTCTTCACGCGCAATGCGATAATCGAAGCGATACCGTTCAAACTCGTCCCGGGATATAAGCTTTTGCTTAAACAGCGATGCCCGCCGGTCAAGTTCAACCTGCGCATTACTGGCACTGATGCGTGCTGTTTCATAGCGAGCCTGAGCGGAATTTAGCGCTACCGCATCAGGTACAACTCGAATCTTTGCGATCAGTGCATCGCGCTCAATGACATCACCCGGCTGTACGTGCAGTTTTTCAACGACACCGGACACGCGCGACTTGATAGTCACCTCACGCCGCGGCACGATCGACCCGTTAGCCACAGCCTTGTTAATCAGACTACCTTTGCCAACCACGGCAGTCACGTGTGTCACTTGCTCTGGTTTGTTTCGATTAACCAGGAAATACACGCTTGCCGCAACCAGCCCGCACACCAGAAGCGCTGCGATGATCATTTTTATTGTTCTGAACCACATCTGTTTTCTGCTCTTATTCTGCTCTTAGGGCTTCAACCGGGTTAATGCGCATAGCGTGGCGAGCCGGAATCAGGGTGGCCAGTAGTGCCGCACACGACAACGCCAGCAACATTATCAGTACAACATGCAATTCAATGGTCGGCTTACTAAACAGCACATTGGCCGAGCTGTCCTGCGTGGCGGCGCGGGTCAGTACATCAATAATAGCCAACCCCAGCAATCCGGCCAGAATACCGAGAGCCCCTGCAATACCAATCAGGGTTGAAGTCTCCAGCAATATCATCTTGAGCACGGTACCCGGTGTCGCGCCGAGCGATTTGCGAATGCCAAATTCGCGTTGACGCTCTCGAATAGCTATTAACATAATATTGCTGACGCCCAGCACACCGGCCAGCAGCGTGGCAATACCCACTGTCCAGATAAAGGCTCTGATACCGCGAAACAAGTTTCTGTTACGCAGGTACTCTTTCTCGGTATTCCAGCTGCCAAAGGCGCGATTGTCATGCGGAGCAACGCGATGCCGCTGCTTTAACACAGTCTTGATCAGTTCACCAAGTTCAGCACTTCTGAGACCGGGCTTTGGCACCATGGCAAAGAAGCCAATCTCTCGCCCCCGATTAAAGACCTGCTGAAAGGTAGATAAGGGAGTAAAAACCAGGCTCGCCATACGCTCCTGATCATCGCCATAACGTTTGGGTTTGAATACACCGACAACGGTAAAGCTGATGCCCCTGACTGCTATCTGCCTGCCAATCGGATTGGCGTCATCACCAAACAGATCGCGATGTATGCGTTCACCGATAACAGCGACTTTGCGACGCTGTTGCACATCAAACAGGTTGAGAAACCGCCCCGCCTCAAGCGTCATCGGCAGGATATTTCGCAACGCTGGTATATCCCCGCTCACTTCAGCATCGGTTACACGCGCACCGAAGCTGATGTCCTCTCGTCGACGCCACCCTGATAAACGCACACGCGGCACCAGAGTGCCAATCTCCGGTACCTGTTGTAGCAGCGCGGCAGTGTCGTCGTTATTGAGCTTTATACGGCGGCCGGGTGACAACCCCTGCCACGGCTGTGAGGTACGCCGACTCCAGACGTAAAGCGTATTGGTAGCATAGCCAGACATGCTGTTGTTGACACCATCCTCTATGCCGTTACCAAAGCCGAGCATGATGATGAGGATAAATACCCCCCAGAAGATACCGGACGCGGTCAACAGCGTACGCAGTCGGTTGCTGACCAGCGTCTGCCAGACTTCACGCCACAGATCGCGATCTATCATTTGACCTGTAGCGCCTCAACCGGTTGTATCAGCGAGGCGCGCCGTGCCGGTATATAACCCGCTATGGTGCCAGCCACCACGACCAGCAGCGTAACTGCCACAACAACCGCAGTACTGACATCGGGCTGATACATATAGTCGTTCTCGGCGACGGTGTTTTTTAGCAATTCAAGCAACGCGATACTTGCCAGCAGCCCGAGGTAACCGGCCACGCTTGTCAGTATCAAAGACTCCGTGACGATCAGGCGCGTGATCGAAGCCGGTGTGGCCCCAAGCGCCTTGCGAATACCGATCTCGCGTCGCCGTTCGGCAACCGAGATCACCATGATGTTACTCACGGCCAGAATACCGGTGAGCACGGTACCGGCACCGACCACCGCCACAAACACACCAATCCAGTAAAAGAGATCAGTAATCTTTTTGTATTCATCCAGATTGTTGTACACCCGCAGCGCACGTTTATCTTCTACCGAGAAACCATAGCGCTCTGCAAACAACGCGCGTGTACCGACCTCACTTTGCTTGCTCTGTTCATAATCAGCATCACCGACGGTGTAAAAGATCTGGTTAATGCGCTGCCCTGCCCCATACAGCAGTTGCGCTGTGGTCACCGGCATATAGATGGTTTCTTCTTCGCGCTGCCCGCCATCATCAGTAAAGATACCCACAACCCGATAGGCGATATCCCCAATTTTCAGATACTCACCCAGTGCATCTGTATCGCCAAACAAAGCCTGCTGTACACGCTGCCCGATAACGCAAACCTTACGCTTGTCTTCGAGGTCAATATTGTTGATAAAACGGCCATCGACGATTTCAGTTTTTTCAAGAAACTGATGATCCGGGTGAACGGCACGTATATCGTACGACGCACTCTGGCCTCCGTAGCTGGCGGTCAGATCGCGTCCCGGATAGTAGCGAGCGGTGATGCGATCCACTTCTGCAGCGCGCGTACGCACACGGTCAAAGTCGCGGTTATCAAAGCGCACGCGCGTGCCTCTGGGCAGCCCCTCATGTGCAATGGTTGTCTTGCCGCCGTAGATGCGAATGCTGTTGACCGCGTCATCGCGAAACTGCAACTCGACGCCATTTTGAATACCCCGCCCGGCCCCGAGTAACAACACCAGCATGAATACCCCCCAGGCCACCGTCAGCACGGCCAGCGCGGTACGGGTTTTATGCATGCGCAGTGTCTGCGCAATTTCCTGCAGCAGATCGATACCCACTAGCGCGAATCCGACCGGGGTTTGGCAACTGGTTCATCGGCAATCACCAGACCATCGCGCATGTGAATTACCCGTTTTGTCTGCTGCGCGATGTCTTCTTCGTGGGTCACCATCAGCACCGTACGCCCCTCATCATTAACGTCGCGGAACAGTTGCATAATCTGCTCGGAGGTTTGAGAGTCGAGTGCCCCGGTTGGTTCATCTGCAAGAATCAACGCAGGACGAGTGATTAATGCACGCGCAATAGCGACCCGCTGCGACTGCCCACCGGACAGTTCGGACGGACGGTGATCAGCGCGACCTGACAGACCCACCCGCTCGAGGTACTGCATGGCTTCGGCGTTGCGCTTGCGTCGTGACACGCCCTGGTAGTACAGCGGCAGTGCAACATTCTCGACCGCCGACTTATGGTGTATCAGGTTGAAGGTCTGAAATACAAAGCCGATGAAACGGTTGCGGTACTGAGCGGCCTGACGCTCGGTCAGGTTATCCATACGCGTGTCTTCAAGCGTGTAGCTGCCGCTGTCGGCACTGTCGAGAATACCAAGGATATTCAACAGCGTAGACTTACCCGAGCCCGATGAACCCTGCACCGCCACAAACTCGCCACGGTCTATGCTCAGCGAGATATTATCGAGCGCGCGCACCCGATTTTCACCCATCGCGTAGGATTTGGAGATGTCTTGCAGTCTGATCACGGTTGCAGCATTGGCCGGCGTTATAACAATTGTAGCGAGCATTCTGCACAGTGGGTGTGGCACTGTCGCGATTTACCCACGGTATTGAACCCGACAGGCGCAGAATCCACCATTGATCAGGTAGCCAGCCTGTTTGTTTTCCGGCTACTATTAGCAAGTCTACTTTCAGGAGAGTATGCCCATGGGGCAGCCACAGCACGTCGACACCCATCAGAACACACCAGAGATAGCGCGCGCAAAGCCGGCTCGCCTGAACTGGGAAGACCCCTTTCTGCTGGAGCAACAACTGACAGAAGAAGAGCGCATGATTCGCGACTCGGCGCATACGTACTGTCAGGAAAAGCTGATGCCGAGGGTGCTGGAGGCTAACCGTCACGAGAGCTTCGACCGCGACATTCTGCACGAGATGGGTGATCTGGGGTTGCTGGGCTCAACCATTCCGGAATCTCTGGGTGGTATCGGTGCCAACTACGTGTCGTACGGTCTGGTGGCACGCGAAGTCGAGCGCGTTGACTCGGGCTACCGCTCCGCCATGAGTGTGCAGTCATCATTGGTCATGCACCCTATTTTCGCCTACGGCTCCGACGAGCAGCGCGAGAAATACCTGCCAAAACTTGCTTCCGGCGAGTTTGTTGGTTGCTTTGGACTGACGGAACCTGACCATGGATCCGACCCGTCCTCAATGATCACGCGGGCGAAGAAAACCGACAGTGGTTACTTGCTGTCTGGCGCCAAAAACTGGATCACTAACTCGCCCATCGCCGATGTGTTTGTGGTTTGGGCAAAGTCAGAAGCCCACGACAACAAGATTCGCGGCTTTGTGCTGGAAAAGGGAATGAAAGGTCTGAGTGCCCCGAAAATTGATGGCAAGTTCTCGCTGCGGGCCTCAGTCACCGGCATGATCATGATGGACGAAGTCGAAGTACCGGAAGAAAACCTGTTGCCAAACGTCAGTGGCCTGGCGGGGCCATTCGGCTGTCTGAACCGCGCGCGCTACGGCATTTCCTGGGGGTCGATGGGTGCGGCGGAATTTTGCTGGCATGCAGCACGTCAGTACACGCTCGATCGCAAGCAGTTTGGCCGCCCGCTGGCCGCAAACCAGCTGATTCAGAAAAAACTGGCCGACATGCAAACTGAAATCTCGCTGGGCCTGCAAGGTTGTCTGCGACTGGGGCGACTCATGGACGAACATGAGGCGCCAGCCGAACTGATCTCGTTAATGAAGCGCAATAACTGCGGTAAGGCGCTCGATATTGCCCGGCACTCGCGCGACATGCACGGCGGCAACGGTGTTTCAGACGAATATGGCGTCATTCGCCACGTCATGAACCTCGAGGCGGTGAACACTTACGAGGGTACCCACGACGTGCATGCGCTGATCCTCGGTCGCGCGCAGACCGGCCTGCAGGCATTTTTCTAGACAATACGCTCTGCCCGCGCGCTGCCATCATATCAGCGCGCGAGTATACAATATTTCAGGATGAAGCATGACGACAAGTCATTGGCGTAAACCATCGTATTGCCAACGGTCTTGCAAAAGACAGCATACACCGCAGCAAAACCGGCGATGGCGCTGCCTGCTGCTGGTAGCGGCGGTTTACCTGCTGACAGCCTGTGCTTCGATTGTACGCCCGAACTTTCAAACTGAAATCGTCAAACTGCGCCCGGGAGCCTATTCACTCGATCCGGCGCATGCTGCATTGCTGTTTAAAATTGAGCACCTGGAGTTATCAACCTACGTCGGGCGCTTTAATTCGTTTGACGCCAGTCTGGAATTTGACCCGGCAGATCTGGCTGCCACAGATCTGAACGCCGTTGTCGATATGAGCAGCCTCGACACCAACGACCGCGAACTGGAAGACACCATCAAAGGCGCTGACTGGTTCAACGTCGCTCAGTTTCCGCAGGCGACATTCTCCACCGCCAGCGTGCGTGTGCTGGATGACAACAGTTTTATCTTCACTGGCGACCTGACATTTCGCGGCGTCACAGCCCCCGTTGAACTGATGGCAACTTTCAACGGTGGTGCAGATAACCTGTTGACCGGCAAGTACACACTGGGCTTTACCGCTACCGGTAGTTTCAAGCGCTCCGACTACGGCATGGACAGCTTCGCCGGCATTATCGGTGACGAAGTCAACCTCGAGATCTTTGCCGAATTTCTGCGCAACTAGTCCTATCCCGCAAGCTCGCTTAGAACACCTACCCTGGTCATTGCGTTGCACCTTGTGACGCAGTCCCCACCCTCTGCATCAATTCTGGTGCTGATCTTGCCGCGTTGCATTGCCTAAATTACAGATACCTCCCGGGTATGCTAAGACAACCATTGGCGGAAAAAAAATTGTTGGTTAAAAAAGGGATTGATCGTTTCCTGTTGCTACTGACGCTGCCCAGCACTGTCATTGCCTCTTCAGCCGCTGCAGAAACACCATACTACGCGACGTTCGGAGTCGACAGGCATCGCACATCGATCAGCGACTCCACTTTTGAAAACTACGCGCTCTCGGTGCAGGCCGGTCGATGGCTGGCCCCGGGTGTCGCCCTGCAGGTCA
>CAYMFQ010000042.1:0-9320 GCA_964389335.1 uncultured Granulosicoccaceae bacterium | reverse complement strand
GCGCTCTCGGTGCAGGCCGGTCGATGGCTGGCCCCGGGTGTCGCCCTGCAGGTCAGCGCAATTGTGCCAACCGATGACGACACAGTGGGCTCCGTGCAGTTTTCACTTGATGGACTGTACACAGCAGGCCTGCGTCTGGAAGGCCCAATGGAAACCACGTTTGGCACTGCAGCGTTTGTTGCTGCAGGGTTTGCATCAGCCAACATCGCCGCTACCTCCACATTTTCACAAGACGATGACTGGTATCACGGCTACTTTGCCACCGCCGGTTTGCTGTTTGGAATCAGCAAGCGTTCCCAGCTTAGCCTTACCTACACCTATCATGCAGTTGATCCGGCCGTAACGATACCCGCCGTTCAACTTGGCTATCGCTTTCAGTTTTAGGGAATAGGCTCTTTATGAAAGCGGTTATAGCGATGTACAGATCCGGGTTAAAAAGTCTGGCTGGAAAGTTGGTTTTGCTGGCGGTGTTTATCGGTTTAGCTGCCTGCAACGACAACACCGAGTTGGTAGATATCGTCGAAGACGGTGAAGAAGGTGTGGTTGCCCTAAAGGCCAGCAACGACAGCATTCAACTGGCCGCAGGACAGAGCTATACCTTGTCTGCCAGCGCCGACTTTGACGATGGATCAGAGTCTGTCTTCAACGATGACATAAGGTGGATTTCGCGTGACGAGACCATCGCAACCGTTAGCAGCGATGGTACTGTGACCGCCGTATCAGAGGGTCAAACCAGTATCAGCTATCACTGGCGGCGCATTAGCGGTACAACGGAGGTAACGGTATCAGCCGCCGCCCTCAACGCCATCAACTTTTCCTCAACACTGATTGAAGAACAAGCCTGCTCTGAAATAACAATCTCTGCCACCGGACTGTACAGCGACGGTACCGTACAGGCACTACCAACCGGCAGTGTATGGAGCAGTGACAATGAAGGCACACTGGTTGTGCAGGCACAGCAGGGCAACACCGCAGATTTGTTATTACTCGACAGCGGCACCGCCAACCTCACACTGACCAATGGTTCGGTAACGGCCACCGTTCCGGTGACAGCCACTGCCACACTCGCCGATCTGCGTTTTGACAACCTGTCGAACGACACCATTGCAAATAACTCCGCAACGCTGACTACCGGTGCCGACTTTGCGTTGCAACTAACGGCCGTGCACGCGGATGATACGGAACAAAATATTGATCATTTTGCACAACGAATTTTGGCAGTAACCGATGACAACCCCGTCGGCGCCGCCAATGGCATTGTCCTAGATACTCACCCGGACACTGGTACAGATACCACCTCCGATACCAGCACGACAGACAACCCGCCAGCCGGTGCCGAACCTGGCTCTGAAGAAGAAATCATTGAAAGCACCAGCGCTTTCGAGATCATTCAGGGCGAAGACGATACATTACTGCTCAGAGGCAAACAGCCCGGCGGTGGCACAATAAGCGTTACCTGTGGCGGATTGACCACGACCATGATCGTTGAAGTTATCGAACCGCCGACCCTGAGCTCGATCAGTATCGCTGACACCACGGAATCTGTCGCAGGCGAAGCCGAGGCAGACCTTGAACCGGACCAGACACTGACTCCGTCCGTGATAGCACACTATTCAGATGGTTCAACGCAGCCTGCTACTGACGATATACAGTGGACAGTAGTATCGGGCGATATTGACAGTTTTACGGTAGACCTCACAAGTGGTGCAGTGACCGCCAATGCAGATACGGTAGCGGAACAGTCTATTGTGCTGCGCGCCGTTGTCGAAACAGCAACCGCTGACGTTCGAATTGTATCGAACCGAGGTGTTGTTGAAACCGTCAGTTCCACTCAGCTCTTCTATGTGGATCAATCTGGCCTGACGCTGCCGCTGACGACAACTCAGAGCGCACTATCAATCGGCGACACCTTGCAGTTGACCCTTAAAACAATTTACAACACAGGCAGAGAAGAGTTTTCCCTCAGCAATCTTTTTTGGTCAAACCTGAACCCCGACATCGCAAGCATAGATGGCTCTGGCCTGCTGACCGCTCACGCGCCAGGCACCACCAGCATTTTCGCCATACGCGAAGGCGAATTCACCAGCTTTCAGTTTACCGTTGACAATCAGACCACGGCGTCATCTACGACTACCCAATACAAGTTGCTGACAATACCAGTGCCCGACATGGCTCCGGCAAACCTGGGATGGGCAGACTCGTACTCCTATCAGAATAAGTGTTACATCTCGAGCGACCTCGATCATGACGCAGACCAGATCACCATCGGCGGGATGAGTACGGCTGATATTCAGAACACGCAAAATGCACCCGGTATCGAGTTCGCTGATGCACTCTATAACGATATCAACTGTGGCAACGGCCCGCCTAACAATGCCGGTGACGAAGACTGGTGTCCGGGACGGGTTGACCTCGGTGCAGCCGGGTGTCTGATTGCCGGTCCCGACATAGCCGATCAGTTGCCCTGATGCTGACCTAAATGTATTTACATACAGCTTCTGTGCTAGTCTTTGCCCATGTCTTCCTGGCCTGCCGTAATCGTCCACGCCGACCTGGATGCGTTCTACGCGGCGGTGGAACAACTTGATGACCCTGCCCTGCGCGGCAAACCGATCCTTATCGGTCCGAACAGCTATCGTGGGGTGGTGTTAACCGCCAGTTACGAAGCACGCAAGTACGGGGTTGGCAGTGCCATGCCGGTTGCTGAAGCGCGCCGCCGCTGCCCCGACGCCATCATGGTACCTCCCCGTTTCGAGCGCTACAAAGCCTTGTCGGCCATCATGATGAACACGTTCCGCGACTTTTCTCCACGCGTTGAGGCGCTGTCGCTTGACGAAGCATTCCTCGACATGAGCGGGGCCGAAGCTTTTTTCGGCAACCCGGAATCCATCGGGCGCAAAATCAAACAGGCCGTACTGGACGCCACTGAACTTCATGTATCAGTGGGAGTTGCCAGCACCAAGTACGTCGCCAAGGTCGCGAGCGGCCACAACAAACCCAATGGGCTGACCGTCGTTGAGCACAGCAACACCAAAGCGTGGCTGGCGCCATTGCCCGTGCAAAAACTATGGGGTGTCGGTCCGAAGACCACCGCACGCCTGAACGCCGCTGGCATTGAACGCATAGGCGACATAGCTGCCATGGACAAAGAAACGTTAGAGCGCCGGGTAGGATCAATCAGCACACGACTGCTGCAACTCGCCAATGGGGAAGATCCGCGTCGCGTTGAACGCTCGCGCGTGGCGCGCAGCATTGGCTCTGACCGCACCTTGTCTGCTGACATATCTGATCCGGAAGAAATTGCACAACACCTGCAGCGCGCGGCCGATCGTATCGCCCGACGAGTGCGGGCAAAAGGCTTCACCGCACGCGGTATTCGAGTGCGTTTAAAAACCCGCTCACATCAGTTGCTGAGCCGCCAGTGTCAGCTCAATCGCCCGACTGATACCGCACAGGAATTTTTCCGTGCGGCCAAATCTCTGCTTGGCGCGTTCGACCACCCGGGTCCGTTTCGACTCGTGGGGATGGCCGCATTTGACCTGCAGGATGCATCAGAGGGTCGGCAACTCGATCTTTTTGCCAGTACAAAACCGCGGCAGCTGGAAGCAACCATCGACGCACTGGGCCGGCGCTTCGGTGCTAACACGGTGGTGCGGGCCAAAGATCTGGGTAACACCAGTACGGTGACAGATGGCGTCAACCTCGACTTCCTGGCTGACGATGAACACGACACCGACAGTTGATAACGGGAGTCTGCGTCAGCGACCCGGTAACCCAAAGATGTACAAAATTCGATAGATTTATAACGAATTAATACAGCGGTAGCACTGCCGCGTGTTTTTATACAGAATCTGCGCACGCCTGGCAGATTCAATTGAAATTCGTTTCTGCAAGCGGCCGTGTGGCTAAGCACGGCACTTCAAACGTGTGGTTACTTTACTTTTGAAATGGATGATTAAACTATGCCTGCCTTACTACGAGCGATTATCAGCTGGGCCATTGTGCTATGGACATGCTACATTTTTCTCGGTTCCCTGCCGTACAAATTCACCAATCACCCGGACACGCAGCACATCTTCGGCACCATTGGCGAGTGGATCAGCAACACCATTGCGCAACCGCTGGGTGAACTGTTTGCCAGCTTTGGAGGCTATGTGGTCGGTAGCTTTGAACTGTTTACTTCTCTGGTGTTACTGCTACCGGCAGCACTGTGGTTGCTGCGACGCATGAGTGGCAAGCCAACCGCAGGCATTCGACCGCGATGGCATGCGTTTGGCGGACTGCTGGCCAGTGCAGTTATGGCCGGTGCCGCGTTCTTTCACCTGTTTACACCTCTCGGCATCGAGGTACTGCACGAAGGTAAAAGCGATGGCGGCTCGCTGTTTTATGCGGCGGTATCCATTTTGGTACTGGGCATTGTATTGTTCTTCCTGAACATAGGCGCTGCCAGAGACAGCACCTTGCAGCACGACTAAAAACTCACCAGCTATCAGCACTGGCAGCCTGCCAGTGCTGTTGCCAGTCTGCCGGTCGCCGTGCATCGTCAAGCAGCGAGCCCGCTTCTATCGGTGGATATAACTCCGCGTAAGTTTTCACATCGGTACCCTGTACACGGCGATTGATATGATGCGGTTTAAGTTCTGACAGGCTACTAAGGCCAGCCGCAGCGATAAGCTCAGCCAGATTCGCAACGGTCTCTTTGTGAAAGTTCGCGACACGCTGTGCCTTATCGGTTACCACCAGCCCGTTGCTGCGCACCGGATCCTGAGTTGCGATGCCCGTGGGACAATGCCCGGTATTGCAACTGCGAGCCTGAATGCAGCCGAGTGCCATCATCATTCCACGCGCAGAGTTGATCATGTCAGCGCCCAGTGCCAGTGACCGGAGCATATGAAAGGCCGAGAACATTTTTCCTGACGCAATGATACGTATGTCATCGCGCAGGTTAGTACCGCGCAGTGCCCGGTCGACAAAAATCAACGCATCACGCAGCGGTGTACCCACAGAATTAGTCATCTCGGTCGGTGCGGCGCCGGTGCCACCTTCGCCTCCATCAACGGTGATGAAATCGGGCTTGATACCGGTGGCCAGCATCGCCTTGCAAATCCCTAAAAATTGCTCACGCTGACCAATGCAAAGTTTAAAGCCTACCGGCTTGCCGCCTGATAACTCTCGCAGTTGCTGTACAAATTCCATTAAGCCGGTAGGTGTGGAAAACGCCGTATGGCCCGGTGGCGATACAACATCCTGCCCCATTGGTACGTTTCTGATTTTGGCGATTTCTTCGGTAAGCTTCGCTGCCGGGAGTATTCCGCCATGGCCGGGTTTGGCTCCCTGTGACAGTTTAATTTCGATCATCCGTACCACATCCAGTGATGCATTCTGCTTAAACAACGCCGGATCAAACCCGCCGCTCTCCAGCCTGCAGCCAAAGTAGCCAGTGCCGATTTGCCAGACAATGTCGCCACCAGGCTCGAGGTGATACGGGCTCAGGCTCCCCTCACCAGTGTTGTGTGCAAAGCCACCTATTTTTGCTCCGCGATTCAGCGCTCGAATAGCATTTTTACTGAGCGAACCGAAGCTCATGGCAGATATATTGAGCGGCGACGCCTCATACGGCCGCTTACAATCAGCACCGCCCACCTTGACACGCGGGTGAAGATCAGTGGCGTGCTTCGGATCCATTGAATGGTTGAGCCATTCGTAGCCCGCGCGGTTAACATCGAATATGGTACCAAACGGGCGTGTGTCGCGATCACCTTTGGCGCGCTGATACACCAGTGACCGAAACTCGCGCGGTACCGGTGATCCACTGGTGTCCGACTCGACAAAATACTGTTGAATTTCCGGCCGTACCGACTCGAGCATGTAGCGAAACCGGCCGAGAAACGGATACAGCCGCCGCACTGTATGTTTGGTCTGCAGCATATCGACAATGCCAAGTGCGATAATTGGTACGATCAATACCAGAGACCACAAGGTGACAGGCCACTGAGAACCCAACAGCAGCACAATCAGCGGTGCGATTACAGCGAAGATGATAAATGATTGTCTGAGTGTCATCGATTGCCAGCGCCTGAGCTCAAAAAAATTAAAGTTGTCAGCCATTGCATATAACAGGCAAGGTTGCGAACACCATTGCGCTGCTATGCATCAATACAACGTTACTGGTTTGATTGCCGGAACGCCATGCGGTTCCGTACCACAGCCGCAAAAGCTTAACAAAGATTCTTAAACCCGGTGATAGACTGAACGGCAAAGAGTCGCAACCCGGTGGTGGAAAACAATGATTGCAGTGATATTCGAAGTGTGGCCGAAACCCGAGCACCGCGAGCGCTATCTTGAGTTAGCGGCAACAATGCGAGAGACCATTGAAAGCATCGACGGGTTCATATCAGTGGAGCGATTTCAGAGTCTGGTCGACGACGAAAAACTTCTGTCACTGTCGTTTTTTGAAAGCCCCGAGGCCCTGGACAACTGGCGCAGGCTGGCAGAGCATCGAGCGGCGCAGAAGATAGGACGCTCCCGGTATTTCAAAGACTATCGCCTCAGAGTGGCCAGCATTGAACGGGACTATGGGCTACACGACCGCGAGCAGGCGCCCGGCGATAGCAAACAGGCCCACGATGCCCCTGCCAACCGTGGTTAATTCTCTGTTCTGCCGCTGTACTTAATAACGATTGGAACGATACTGCCGGTGCTCCCCTGAGCGCCGTTCGACGTTCCACGCCATGTGATAATCGTTGTCGAGGAACCACTGGTGAATGGTGCGGCCGTCGGGCATTTTGTCGCCGTCGCCCTTGTCGTGGATTTCCAGAAAAATATCGCGTGGCGGCCGGGTGGACAGCAGCCCACTCATGCCTTCAAGAACCTGACCTTCTGCACCTTCAACATCAATTTTAACGAGGCTTGGCGCCGCACCGCTGGTTTCGGCGAAAGCGGTGGCAGTTTGCACGGGCACCGTGATTGAATCAGTTGCACCGCGCGCCTCAGTGATGGAGTGTCGCCCCTCGCCCGCTTCACCGCGCACGTGCAACGATGCTTCGCCATTGCTGGCACCAAGCGCCATCTGCTGCGGAGACACCATGCCCTCGAGACTATTGGCGGCAACGTTGCCACAGAGCTGCTTAAAATTGCGAGGCTCAGGTTCAAAGCTGTATACCTGTTTGGCGTTACCACTGGTGTGCCTTGCGAGCAGCACGGTAATCACACCGATATTCGCACCGATGTCATAGACAATATCACCCGGTTTCAGCGCCGCACTCATGCGCTCGATAAAGTCCACTTCATGATGCACAGCGTGCGCACGGCGAATTTCGCGGCGGGCTGTGACAGACAACGACACAGACTGACCAGCCAGTTCAACATCGAGCTGCGTGTCGTTGCCAGTCAGCTTGTTCAGAAAGTATTTGCAGTAGTGCTTGCAGCGCAAACCGACCGGAAGTCTGCCAGCGCCGGATGCTGATGGAGTAGAGGAAGCGGTTGCTGCAGAAGACATGGCAGATCACGAGACAGGAGACTCAACAGAGCCGACAGCGCAGCATAGCCCCGTTGCCAAATCGGGTCCAGCCAACAACCGCTGCCGGTTGCTGACAGTCTGCACAGATTGCAGACTGCCGATGGATAGTTCGCTTTTTTTAGTGCAGCAGGATACCGCCATCCACATCCAGCGTCGTACCGGTTATGAATTCGTTTTGAACCACAAACACAATGCCGGCTGCTACCTCGTCTGCGGAACCGGCACGCGGGATCAGGTGCTTCTCAGTCATTTTTTCATAGAAGTCCTTACGCTCCTGACCTTCCAGGCCAACCATCGGGGTATCAATCAGACCGGGAGATACGCAATTGATGCGCAATGGTGTGAGCTCGGCAGCAACCCCTTTGACGAACGCCTCGACGGCGCCCCCAACCGAAGCCAGAGCAATTTGTCCCGGCTTGCACTTGCGCGCCGGAGTACCACTAACCAGTACGATGGTGCCGTCCTGCGGCAGGTGACCTGCGCCGTATCGCACCACGTTGGTGTAACCCCATAGCTTGGCGAATGAGCCCTGATAGCCCGCCATATCCATTTCCATAAACGGCCCGATGGCGCGATCACCACCCGTAGCGGCATTGATAAGAATATCGTAGGGCGCCTGCGCATCGAGAAAGGCCTTTACCGCATCGCCATCGGTCACATCGCACTTCGCCAACTCAACGCCAGCCGGTACGTCCCCGGCACGATCCGGGTTGCGACTGACGGCAACAACAGTCGCACCAAGCTCGGCAAGCTGACGCGATGCGGCCAGGCCAATACCCGATGTGCCACCAAAAATTACTGCCTTTCTACCTTTAACATCCATCTGCCGCTGTCCTCGTTTGTTGACGGTTGTATGTGTGAATGGGTGACCGAACCTTACCAAAATTCGGCAACGGGAACGAAGAAATCTCAGACCAGGAATCGCTTTGTGAGCGGTTTGTGCCTGGCAGTTGAAGTTGATGTGAAACGGCTGGAGTCCCGCTTTCGCCGCCGCAACGGTGTTACACTTTTGCTCCCTTTGTAAACAGCACACGGCAGTGACAGACCGCACCAGCCAGGTTGTACTTATCAACGTCTCCGGCAACGACCGACCCGGCATTACCTCGGGGCTGGTATCGGTGCTGAATCAATACCCGGTGACAATTCTCGACATAGATCAGGCCGTTATACACAACCGCCTTTCATGGGGCATGCTGATTGATGTCAATCCGTGCGGCTCGGTAAACCCGGACGGGTCGTCGCGTTCCGATGCGCTCTTCCGCGAGTTGCTTTTTACCGCGCACGATATGGATCTCGACATTCGATTTACCCCCATCAGTGACGCCGAATACAGCGAGTGGGTGGCGGGCTCCGGCTATGACAAACACATTATTACGATACTCGGGCAGCAACTCGGCGCCGATGTTCTGGGGCAGGTTACCCAGTCGCTGAGCAGCCACAACTGGAATATTTCCAGTATTCAGCGCATTTCGCCCCGTGGTGGCGGTAGCGGTGGTGGCAGCAGTGGCGACGGTGCCGACCGCAAACGCTCACTCAGTGCGGTCGAGTTGCGAATCAATCACCGCAGCGGTGCGATAGAAGACTTACGCGCTGCGTGCCTGTCAATGTCAACAGCACTGGAAGCCGATATCGCCATTCAGGAAGACACGATCTGGCGGCGCAATCGTCGCGTCGTTTGCTTTGATATGGACTCAACACTGATCCGCACCGAGGTCATCGATATGATGGCCGAGGCCGCGGGTGTCGGTGAACAGGTCTCCGCGATTACCGCACAGGCGATGAACGGCGAAATCGATTTCAG
>CAYMFQ010000041.1:0-35195 GCA_964389335.1 uncultured Granulosicoccaceae bacterium | reverse complement strand
ATCACCTGCTGTCAATGCCACTGCCGGACCTGAGTTTAATGGCCACCAGTGGCACACCGGTCAACCTCGGTACCCTACACAAAATCAGCACCATGGCATCTGGCTCTGCAAGCCACGCAACGGTCATCTACATCTACCCGATGACCGGCCGACCGGACACACCACTGCCACCCGGCTGGAATGACATTCCGGGCGCACGGGGCTGCACACCACAGTCATGCAGTTTTCGCGATCACTTCATGGAACTACAACAGTTAAACGCCACGGTATACGGGCTGAGCAGTCAGTCAACCGAGTATCAACGCGAAGCCAAAGTGCGGCTGCATCTGCCGTTTGAGTTGTTATCTGACGAGCAACTGGCAATGAAGCAGGCATTGCGCCTGCCGACATTTACATCCGAAAACAACGAGCTGTATAAACGCCTGACGCTGATCGCCATTGACGGGATCATTGCGAAAGTTTTCTATCCGGTTTTTCCACCCGGACAAAACGCCAGTGACGTGGTTGCCTGGTTAACAAACAAGTAGCTCGGTGCCATAGCGGCTAAGCCTGCGATTACCATTTTCGGTAACCAGCACACTGTGGCCAAGCGTCATTGCACGCCGGCTTTCTCGATTGATAAAGATCATGTGCAGAAAGAAAACCATGGCCGGTTTGATCACTAACGGATTACCGGTATAGATCATTGGATGATCGACCCAGATAGGCGCATAGGCACAACCCATCGAGTAACCGCAGGCGTGCAACCGATGTTGCTGTAGTCCTCCGGCGTCCGCCACCCGGGCATGTGCGTCGAACACTTCCCCGAGTGTATGGCCGGGTTTTAGTTTTTCTTCGCAGGCCATTAATGCATCGACTGCTACCTGATGCATACTGACGTGCTCTGCAGTTGGCTCACCAATGAGCACTGTACGCATCATGGCGGCATGATAGCGATGGTAGCAACCGGCCCACTCAAGCGTTAACTGATCCTGTTGATCAAGGCTGCGCCGACCGGAATGGTAACGACACAACAAGGCATACTCACCAGAGCCTATAATAAACTCGTTACCGGCATAGTCTCCGCCACCACGAAATACCGCACCCTGCATATCAGCCAGTACGTCACTTTCACTGACACCGGGGCCGGCAGTCGCCAGTGCTGCATCAAGTGCGTCATCTGCCAGGTCTGCAGCACGTTCGATACAGGCAACCTCGGCCGGGCTTTTGATAAAGCGCAATTCATTGATGAGCGTTGAGGCTTCTGTCAGTGTACAGAAGCCTGCGAGCGCGGCATCAAGCTGCCGCCACTGACTGGCATTGAGGCCAACCGTATCGAGTTCGATACCCAGTCGCCTGCCCTCGCACGATAACGACTGCAACATTGATTTAAGCTGCACCGCTGGTTGATGACCCTGTTGATCGGTCCAGATTCTGATGTCCTGCAGGGTTGAGGTAAGTTCAGCCTGCGCCCGATCCGGTGCCCGTGTCAGCAGCACCAACTGACCGTCTGCACCCAGATACAGACACTGAAACATGGCATAGCCAAACGTATCGTATCCGCAGAGGTAGTACATACTCTCGGGGCGAAACATCAGTAAACCGTCAAGTTGTTGCTCGGCCAGAGCCTGCTGTGCAGCCTGTACCCGACTGCTATACTCTGACCGTTCGAAGTGCAACGCCATACCGTTATCCTCTAATACCCGTGGTTCACTTTTGCTGTGGTTTATCCCCACGTCGTCTAAACCGAGGTGTTTACCTATAGGGTGTGACGCGCCGGGAAAAGCCAATGCTACACTGTGGCCGTACTACTCGCTTACCTGCAATAGATAATCACATGTCAGACAATCCGGTCCTGTCGCTTTACAACAAATGCTGCCGTCTGCCGCTGGGGCAGCGATTTTTCTCATGGTACGGTGCGCGCAAAGCACCCTACTTCAGTACAGTATCGCCTCGCATAGAAACGTTGCAGCCCAACCATTGTCAGCTGCGAATCATTAAACGCAAACGGGTGCAGAACCACATCGGCACCATGCATGTTATCGCCATTGCCAATGGCCTTGAGATGGCGATGGGGTTTATGGCAGAGGCGTCGATACCCAAGCATCTGCGCTGGATTCCGAAGGGCATGACTCTAACTTACCCGGCCAAAGCAGACTCGGACATTGTCTGCCGTGCAAGTGTGGATGAAAGCGCCTGGGTGCCAGGCGATATGGCCGTTGCTGTTGAGGCTGTTAACGCAAGCGGCACCACTGTCGTCAGTGGCACCATTAACCTGTGGATCTCTGAAAAGCCCGCTAAAAAATAGGGCTTAACCGCTAAACTCAGCCTTGCACATATCGCTTATGGCATCAATTCTTTTGCTATACGCCTGCGCATCTGACTCTACCACCACATCCGCAACGCGCTTGCCAAACTGTTTCATTAGCTGGTCTTCATCAGCTGCCGATGCCACCGGAAACACCGTATCCTGACAGTACGTCGAAACGGTGCCGGCCTCACTGAGTTGTGGATGCTCTGCCTGACCGTTTTCACTGTGTGCCCGCACCCGCTCACGCAGTAGTCGGCGCAGCCGGGTAACGCCTCGATCTGACGTTACGCGGTTTTCCAGCGCATGAATGGCGATCGGGCGCTGTGATACCTGGACTTCGTAGTCACCCGGTTGCCGCTGCTGTTCCTCGTAGCTGCGACCGCCGGTCTGGCCGATAAAATCAATGCTTTCCTTGCCAACAATGGAAGGATCGTCCTGTCCACGCGGATCGAGCTGTGCATTGAAGTAGCGCCAGCCGATGGTCATGGTATGGGTGTTATCAATCGGCACCATCCATCGCAGCATTGATACGCGCTGAAAAATTTTACTGCTCTCTGCTTCTTCCCAGATGGCACCGGTCTGGTTGCAGTTAGGTAAAATTGAATCGGTGGTACGTGTCCAAAGGTGCTCACCCACGCGTCGAGTTTGCACGTTAATCATGCCAAGCGGTGTATCGCGATAGTCGATTAACTGCTCCACACCCGATGCTGCACCAAACTGAATGCCACTCGACAGTGCATGCAGATGCAGTACGTGAATCGGGTCCTGCGTGTTTTCATACACCTGCAGCCAGTTGGCCGGCATACTCAATGAAAACGGTTTGGAGTCTGTGCCTTCAAGACACATGGTGTCGTAAATCGGAAACGGTGGTTTATGTTCCGGCGGGCCGAGATAGGCGAAGATAATGCCGCCGTGCTCATGCACCGGATAAGCACCCTGCGTGACTTTGTCGCGCACCGGGCTGCCGGCAGGCTCTGAAGGTGCATCTATCAATCGCCCATCGATGTCAAAGTGCCAGCCGTGGTAACAGCACTTTATGCCACAGTCCATAATGATGCCGAACTCCAGCGACGCACCGCGGTGTGCGCAGTGACGATGCAACAGACCCAGACTGCCATTGCCATCGCGGAACACCACCAGGTCTTCAGCCAGGATGCGTACCGCCACCGGTAAGTCACCCACCTCCTCAGACATGGCAACGGGTTGCCAGTAGCGTCGCAGATACTCACCACAGGCGGTACCCGGCCCCACATGCGTCAACTCCGGATCTTCGGCGGGAACCTCGCGCTGGTAATAGCCGCTGTAACCTTGTGTTGTCTGGCTCATATCGATCTGCTTCGCATAGTGTTGTCTTCAATACTTTACCAAACCATCAGTGTAAAAGCCCTGCGCTCGCAAACACCTGTTACAGTGTGGCTTATTGCACTGAACAAGAGACTGCCATGCGCGCCATCACGTCGTCGTTGTTGTTTCCGGAAGGGCCTGTTTATCTGCACGATGGCAGTGTGCTGGTGGTGGAAATACGTCGAGGCACATTGAGCCGCGTGACGGCGGACGGTGTGGTGACGGTGGTTGCAGAGTGCGGCGGTGGCCCGAATGGCGCTGCAATCGGGCCGGACGGACGCGTGTACATCTGCAATAACGGCGGCTTTACCTGGCAGACCATCGATGGCCTGTTGAGACCGGTCGGCACACCAGACGACTATGTGACCGGCAGTATTCAGGCAGTTGATCTCAGCAGCGGCCAGGTGCAAACGCTGTATGAATCCTGTGACGGACATCGTCTTAAGGGCCCCAACGATATTGTGTTTGACAGCGAAGGTGGATTTTACTTTACCGACCTCGGCAAACGGCACGCTGATGCGCTTGAGCGCGGCTCGATTTACTACGCTTCAACCGACGGCAATTCCATCCGCCAGATTGTGCACCCGATAGAGCAGCCCAATGGCATTGCCCTGTCGAGAGATGAACGCCGGCTCTACGTGGCCGAAACTTTTAGTGCCAAAGTACGATACTGGGATATCGACACACCCGGGCACCTGCAACCCCATGCAGACCCGTTTGGTGTGGGCAATATTCTGTACGGTTTTCAGGGCTACGAGAGACTTGACTCGATGGCAGTCGACGGCGATGACAACGTGTGCGTGGCAACGCTTGGCACCGGCTGCATCAGTGCTATTGATCGGCACGGCACCCTTGTCGCAAAGGTTCCGGTGCCACAGCCGGATGTTATGGTCACCAATATTTGCTTTGCCGGTGCGGATTCCAACCGCGCGTACATCACCTCTTCCGGGCGCGGCATTCTGTACGAAATGGACTGGCACTGCCGCGGACACACACTGGCATTTACCGGCTAGGCGGTTGCAGACTCCGGCGCCTCAACAAATGGCACCACGTACGGGCCTTCCGGAATAACGGCAATGTCGTGGTCACCCTGTGTGTCAACGCTCGCCGCAATTGCTGCCGGCAGATCGTCGATCATCTCGACACCGGTGATCGCGGCGGCATCAGCGCCCAGGTTTGGAGCGTAGAGTTTGATCGCGCCAACGCGCATCGGCTTTAACTGCATTTCGGTTTGCCACTCATCGATATCTGCCAGCGACTTGCGCTGCAACGTATCCAGAAAGGCGTCGGGACCGAGCCCGACCAGCCGCCGTTGCGCCTCGCAAAACTCCTCCGACCCAAACCCTTCAGAACACTCAGAGGCGATGATCAAATCACCACCGGGTTCAAGGATATCGAGCGGCGTTACCATGCCCTTCACGGTTTGATAGTAGGTCTTGTCGAGTGGATAACCGGCTGACGAGGTAACGACGGTACGAAAGCGTCGCCCGGTACTGACCTCACAGCTTGAGCGGGCAAATTCAACGGCTGCCAGATGACTTTCGATCACTTCGCCGAAGGTGGCAAACACCAGATTGCGGTGTTCGTCGAGCACAGTATTCAGGGCCAGCACCGGTCCGCGCAGCATGCGCACAATTTCAAGCTGTGTGTCGTGCAATGGATTACCGCGCAGGTTGCACGACGCCGCCAGCGGGCTTTCCATAAACCGGGCACTGTGGAAGGTGCGAATGGTTTCGTGGTGTGCGACACCCGGCGCAATGACTTTACGGCCGCCTGAGTAACCGGCCATAAAATGCGGTTCAACCAGTCCGGTGGCAATCTTGATATCAGCATCAACCAGCAGGCGATTCAGCCCTACCGGCACCTGATGCGCGGCGGTGGTGCCCAGCGACACGCAACTCGACTCGTCGCGCGCATCGTGGTTGACCACACGGACATGTTCCAGCACCCACGGATCGCCCAGCAACTCATCCAGCTCTTCGCCAAGGTTGGGCCGGTGCAGCCCTGTTGCAACCAGCACGGTTATACCATCAGCGGGTACCCCAGCCGCCGTAAGCCGTTCAATTAACGGCCGTAAAAACAGCCCGTTTGGCACCGGTCGGGTAATGTCGCAAATCAGGATACAGGCGGTTTTAGCGCCGCTGGCAAGCTTTTCCAGCGGCTCGGCGCCTATGGGCGCACCAAGCGCAGACGCGATGATGTCTGCGCCGGCAGCCGTCACCGGAATGGCCGGCTTGCGGATGACGGTGGCGTTGATATGCGAGGGCAGCGTCAGCGGCAGACCGCTGCGACCGTACGAGAGATCCAAATGCATGTGCAGGGCTCCTTGGCGTTTCCCCTATTGTACCGGCCCGGGAGTGCGCGCGGAAAAGCCTGAGGAAGTTCTGCCGCGAAGACTCCCGGGGGCCCGGGAACTATGCGGCGGTTTGACGCTCCTATTGGGTGCTGTTACCGTCGAAGTGAACCACACAGGAGGGTCTGACGACCGATGAACCGGCGCTACTTTCTGGCGCTTTCCGCAACCACGCTACTGGCCAGTGGTGTCCGTGCCAGCGACGACCTGCACGTGGACTATTCCACCGAAGTCTTCGACCAGGCAGTGGCCGACGGAAAGCCCTTTATTCTCGATTTCTACGCGTCCTGGTGACCCACTTGCCGATCTCAAGAGCGCACCGTGCGTGCACTAAAAGAAGCAAGTGAAAACTACGCCAACATTACCTGGATCAAAGTCGACTGGGATCTATACCGAGACGACGACTGGGTAAAAGACATGCGCGTGCAGTACCAGTCAACCATTGTCGCGTTCAAGGATGGCGAGCAGGTTGGCCGTCTGGTTGGCCAAACCAGCGAAGGTGCGATCAGCGCATTGCTCGACAAGACGTTATAACTGACGCCCTGGCCCAAGTGAAAAGTGGCCACGGTCGATAGCGATCGTGGCTGCCGTCGCATACAAACCGCATCCCGGCTGATCCGGAGGGCACTGGCAATGCGTAACCCCAACAAAGGCGCGCCGTGTGCCTTTGTTTTCCTCAACCACTCCTCAGGAGGATGTAAAAGCAGTGAAAAGACGCCAATTCCTGGCGATGTCAGCGGTAGCGTTATCCAGCACAGCAGTGCTGGCTGACGAATCATCCGAAGTGACATACAGTCGCGAAGCCTACGAGCAGGCTCTCGCGAGTGGAGCGCCATTTATGCTCGACTTCTACGCCTCGTGGTGAGGAACCTGCCGATCTCAAGAGCGCACCGTGCGTGCACTACAGCAAGGTAATCCTGACTACGCTGCAATAACTGTAATGAAAGTTAACTGGGACGACTTCAGCGGAGCGCCCATCGTTTCCGAATTGAATATACCGAGGCGCTCGACGCTGGTAATGTTCAACGGCGGCGAAGAAGTGGGCCGCGTCATCGCACAAACCTCGACCGAGGCAATTGAAGCGCTGTTCCAGGCTGCTGCATCTTAACGGTCAGAAGCCTGGCGCAGTTAACACTGGGTCGCGCGGATCAATCTGATCCGCAGGCTCTTCGCTTTATATCCTTCCAACGCGCAGGTTTGCGCTTCCCGTTGTACACTCTGCCCACATTCCACGGATACAGTGCCCATGCCTTTGGTAGAGTTAAATCGCGAGCCGGTCGAGCTATATAAACTGCTGAAATTCGAAGGACTGGCTGCCAGCGGAGGCGAAGCCAAAGCGCTGATTGCCAATGGTCATGTCAAGGTAAACGGGCAACCGGAAACCCGCAAACGCAAAAAAATTGTGGCCGGGGATACAATTGAGTTTAACGATGAAACCTATACCGTGGCACTTGCTCAGTAACCGGTGATCAAAACGGTACAACGCCGAGACAATCGTCAGCAATAATTGGCCACTTTACACAGATACTTCCATACGTACTCAGCAAAGCTCCAGCGCACCTGTAAATCGACTACCGGAATATCATCGTGCACTGCCAGCAACACCGATGCCGTGCCGTAACGCGTTTGTGCACATTGACCTTTGCCAAACACACTGCGGTGCACATCCAGTGGCGTGCCACTCGCAAGCACCGCACGCACCTTTTCGCCGCTTAGCCGTATCACCGTGTAGTAGTCACTGACATCGACCACAGAGCTCTTGCCAGGTAGCTTCTCACGTAACGATGCCAGATGATTGTCGACAGAACCAAGCTCAGTGTAGATCAGACGCTCATCCGGCCCGGTCCAGAACACCGTTCGATCAGCCTCACGTGCGAAGGTATTTGCTTCGATATCAACCGGCAGTGACAGTGTATCCTGCACAGCTGATGCAACCGCTGCACTGTCGAAGTCACCACGCAAGGTTAACTTGCCCACCATCGACATCTCCTGCATTAGCAAACTGTCGCTGCTGAAGCTTGTGCCATTTAGCGGCGTGCTGATATCAGTGGCTTCTGCCAGATCAAACTTCACATTCATTTTATCCACCCGTTTTATCACCCGTATTGCACTGCTGCGTGCGGTAGCGCATCAGCTGCGTGCGAGCTGCCCCTGTTGATCGACAAACACCGGATCAGTTACCTCTGCATCGATTACCTGACCATCCATCAGACGTAACTGCACCGTTTCGCCCTGCATGGCCAGACCGTTGTTTAACAGAGCCAGCGCTATGGAGCGTCCGACATTCGGGCTCATATAACTTGATGTAACATGACCAATGGTCGGCATTGGTGGTTGATCGCGAACTTCGGAGACTATGTGCGCGCCTTCCGGTAGCACCTGCAACGGATCTTTTGTTAGCAGGCCCACAAACTGCGGACGGCCTGCTTTGCTGGTGTCACTGCGACTCAATGATCGCTTGCCAAGAAAGTCTTCTTTGGTTTTAGAGACAATCCAGTCCATATTCATGTCATAGGGTGTCACCGTACCATCCGTGTCCTGCCCAACGATGATAAAGCCCTTTTCGGCACGCAGCACATGCATAGCCTCTGTACCGTAATGGCACAGATCAAATCCTTTACCCGCCTCAGACAACCGCTGCCACAGCAACTTGCCGTAGCGAGCTGGCACATTGATTTCGTATGAGAGCTCACCGGTAAAGCTGATTCTGAATACCCGCGCCGGTATACCCGCTACGCGTCCTTCTCGCATCGTCATAAACGGAAACGCGTCATTGGATACATCGATATCGCTGACCGCCTCGAGCAGTGCACGTGCCTTTGGGCCATTGATAGCGGCGACGGCCCACTGCTCGGTAACACTGGTGCAATGAACATCAAGTTCCGGCCATTCCGTTTGCAGCCACTCTTCAAGCCAGTTCATCACTCGCGCAGCACCACCAGTGGTGGTCGTCATATGGAAGTGATTATCACCAAGCCGCGTGGTGACACCGTCGTCAAAGATCATTCCGTGTTCGTTTAGCATCAATCCGTAGCGACAACCGCCGACAGCCAGCTTCTGCCAGTTATTGGTGTAAACCATCTCCAGCAACCATGCGCTGTCGGCACCCTGTATATCAATTTTGCCAAGCGTAGATGCATCCAGCATCCCGACACTTTGCCGCACCGCGTAGCACTCACGCTGCACGGCAGATTGAAAATCCTCACCATTGCGCGGGAAGTACCAGGGTCGCTTCCAGTCGCCAACGTCTTCGAATACCGCCTTGTTGTCGACGTGGCATTCATGCATTGGCGTGTGTCTTTCCTGTAGAAACAACTCACCGGATTCCTGACCACCCACCGCGCCAAACGTCAATGGCGTGTAGGGCGGTCTGAAGGTGGTCGTGCCTACTTCAGGTATTTGCGCCCCGCGTATTTCAGCCATAATGGCCAGCGCATTGAGGTTGGATGTTTTGCCCTGATCAGTCGCCATTCCGGTTGTGGTATAGCGCTTCAGGTGCTCGACCGATAAATAGCCTTCACGTGCCGCCAGCTGTATATCTGCCGCGGTTACATCGTTTTGAAAATCGTGAAAGTGCTTGGCCGAACCTTCGCCAACCGGGTGTACTGTTGGCACCAGCCACTGTGGTGAGATATCTCCCATGCCACTGACAAGACCGGCATCTGACGCAACCGGCGCCGCAATACCCGCTGTCGTTTCGTATCCGCACGCCGCAACGGCAGAGCGACCTGCCTCTATACCCTGCTCAATACACGCGCCGGTATCGAAAACACCATTGCACGCACCCGCCGAGTAATTAGGGTTAATGCGCTTTGCACGAGACATGTCCGGTACAAACGCCGCTATCGCTTCGTCGTAACGCAGCTTGCCGCCACTTTGGCTGAACAGGTGCACGCTCGGCGTCCAACCTCCGGAGTTAGCAACAATAGAGCAGTCAATCTGCCACGCTTGACCATGTACGGTTTTACCGTCGGTAGACAGCGGCATCACACGCACCGACCTGACACCCTTGCCACCCTCGACTGCAGTGATTGCGTGTCCTTTAAAATGCTTAATACCTACTGTCTGCAGCGTATTGCAAAGCGCGTCTGCAACGTCTGCACGCGTATCGACAACAGTCACTGTAGCACCGGCCGCTGATGCGTTAATTGCTGTGTTGTAGGCACTATCGTTATTGGTGAACACTACGATATCTTTACCGGGCAATACCGCATAACGATTGATATAGGTATCGACAGCGTTGGCGAGCATAACACCGGGTCGGTCATTGTCTGCGAACACCATTGGGCGCTCGATTGACCCCGTCGCAATAATCACCTGCTTTGCGCGAACCTTCCAGAAACGCTGTCGCGGTTTCCTTGCTGTTCCATCGGTTGACTGCGGACCGAGATGATCAGTCACTTTTTGCAGCGCCGTCAGGTAGTTGTAGTCAAAGTAACCGACAGCCGTTGTACGTGTAAGTAACGTACAGTTATCACTGCTGTTGAGTGTGGACACAACGCTTTCAACCCACTCGTCCACAGCCTGATCAGAGCCTGCCGCACCGGTTAGCGAACCACCCGCTTCAGGTTGTTCGTCTATCACCATGACTCGTGCACCCGATGCCGTTGCTGCAGCAGCCGCAGCAAGGCCGGATGGACCAGCACCGACAATCAGTACGTCGCAGTGTGCATAAGTGCTGTGATAGCTGTCCGGGTCAGGTTCGGTTGGACTCACACCCAGCCCGGCTGCTTTGCGGATAAACTTTTCGTAGGTCATCCACATGGATGCCGGCCACATAAACGTTTTATAGTAAAAACCCGCAGGCAGGAATCGGGACACCAGTGAGTTCACCGCACCCACATCAAATTCAAGGCTGGGCCAGCGGTTTTGCGACTTTGCCACCAGGCCGTCGTACAGTTCAATGCAGGTTGCACGGGTATTGGGCTCGGTATACGCACCCTCTTCCAGTTGTATCAATGCATTGGGCTCTTCTGAGCCTGCTGCAATCAGACCGCGCGGACGATGGTACTTAAAGCTGCGACCGAGTAACCGCACACCGTTGGCGAGCAGTGCGGACGCGAGCGTATCACCGGCATAGCCTGTGTATTGCCTGCCGTCAAAGGTAAAGTGCAGAGGCTTGCTGCGATCGATACGTCCGCCCGACTCAAGGCGACCTTGCTGAGTCATGACGATACTCCCGAACCGTCCGGCATCTCGGGTGGTGTTTCACCCACCTTGTACGTGGCGTGAATTTCATCGGTTGCGGTGTTGCGCAGTGCATTAAACCAGCGTCGGCAACCGTGTGTGTGTACCCACCTTTCGCGATGCATCCCCTTCGGGTTGGTGCGAAAGAAAACGTAGTCACCCCACTGCTCATCCGTCAGGGACGCCGTGTCCTGCGGACGCGCGATATGCGCTTCACCATGGCAGCTGAACTCAGTCTGATCTCGCTCGCCACACCAGGGACATTGAATGATAAACATGGTCTAACCTGTATAGAGTTTGCGCAGGCAGCGCAATGAATACCGGATTAATGTGCGACAGCGGCTGCCGCACCTTCATCAATCAGAGCGCCGGTATTAAACCGGTCAATGGAAAACGGCGCAGCAATCTCATTCATTTCACCCGCAGCAATGGAATGCGCAAACGCATGGCCGCTGCCAGGTGTGGCTTTAAATCCACCTGTACCCCAACCGCAGTTAAAGTAGAGATTTTGCACGGGTGATTTGGACATTATCGGCGATCGGTCTACCGTTACATCAACAATGCCAGCCCACTGGCGCAACATGCGCAGCCGCGAAAAGAGCGGAAACAATTCGCACAGAGGGCCAACCGTGTGTTCAATCAAATCAAAGCTGCCACGTTGCGTATAAGAGTTATACGCGTCGGAACCTGCCCCTACCACAAGCTCGCCTTTGTCGGACTGACTGACATATACGTGGATACCATTCGACATGACGACGCAGTCAATAATTGGTTTAACCGGTTCTGACACAAGCGCCTGCAGCGGGTAACTTTCAATCGGCAGTTTAAAGCCGGCCATTTCGGCAATTACACTGCTGTGACCAGCCGCCACTGACGCAACCTTTCCGGCCTTGATAAAACCACGTGAGGTATCGACACCGGTGACGCGATTGTTCTCGATACGAATACCGGTAACCTCGCAGTTTTGAATGATATCGACGCCTGCGGCATCCGCTCCTCTGGCGTAACCCCATGCCACCGCATCGTGTCTGGCGGTACCACCGCGGCGCTGCAAGAGTCCGCCCATCACCGGGTAGCGACAGTTAAGATTGATAATTGGCAGCATCTCTTTGACCTGATCAGGGGTCAGAAACTCAGAATCGATACCATTCAGATAGATGGCATTGCCTCGCCTGCCAATCTCCTGCAGATCGTGAACACTGTGGGCCAGGTGCAGCAGCCCACGTTGAGAGAACATAACGTTGTAGTTCAGCTCCTGACTGAGCCCTTCCCACAACCTGACCGCATGCTCATAGATACCGGCTGAGGCATCGAGCAGATAGTTAGAGCGCACGATCGTGGTATTGCGACCGGTGTTACCACCACCTAGCCAGCCTTTCTCAAGCACCGCAACATTGCTGATGCCACACTGTGTGGCCAGATAATACGCCGTCGCCAGACCGTGACCACCACCGCCGATAATGACAACGTCATAGGCGGCCTTGGGCTCCGGGCTACGCCAGGCACGCTGCCAGTTGCGATGATAAGACAGCGCATTGCGAGCCAGCGAAAACAGTGAATATGCTTTCATAGACATGGTTTATGGATTCCGTACGCGTCGGGCACTGTTGCTAAATCCGGCCGATGGGTCAGCGCCAGTCGGGCCACTCATAAGCACAGCACCAAAGCACTGCGACACGATAGTAAATAACTGCGTCGAGCCGGCAATATTAACAGCCAGGCGCCTGCGACAGTATGTGGAATGTTGCCTGTTTTTTCGACTCAAACCGGAATCGTGTGGTGGCTGTAAACGCTCACCGCGACAGGCTACGGGTAGTGTACGTCAGACCACATTAGCTGGCTCGCATCGTCAACAAAACCGCTCGACGGCGTTGTTCCAGAAACGACCCGCCACGCTATAGAAACGATGGTTAAGTGCGCGAAGCCTGAACTCGTGAAACAGCACGCATGCAGCAGGTGAGCACGTGCACACAGGCGTCAGGTTGGCGTAACTCCGCGAAGTCGCTCGCCGCGACGACGAATCATCTCAAGCGTCGCCAGCAGCGCTATCGATATGATAACCAGAATGGTTGCCACAGCAAGAATGGTCGGAGAAATCTGCTCGCGAATACCGGAGAACATTTGCCGCGGGATGGTGCGCTGCTCCACCGATGCCATGGCAATAACGACAACCACCTCATCAAACGATGTTACAAACGCGAACAACGCACCGGAGATCACCCCGGGGAGAATGAGCGGCAGTTGAATTCGAAAAAAAGTTTTCAGCGGCGAGGCACCCATACTATAGGCCGCCTGTACCAGGCTATTGTCGAAGCCAACCAGTGTCGCTGTCACTGTGATAATGACAAACGGAATACCGAGAATCGAGTGCGCCAGTATGACACCGAGGTGTGTGTAGGCGAGGCCAAGTTCACTGAACGCGCGGAAAGTACCCGCTGCTGTTACAACCAGCGGAACAATCAGCGGCGAAATCAACAGTGCCATAATCTGCTTTTTGTAGGGCATCTCGGAGCGGCTAAGGCCCACCGCAGCCATGGTGCCGAGCGCTGTTGCAATTATCGTTGCGAAAAATCCGATGAAAAAACTGTTGCGCATCGATCTGACCCACTGCGCATTGTTCCAGACATCCGCCCACCAGCCGGTAGTCGCTTCCGGATTAGCCATACCATTCGTCAGAATATCCTTGTACCACCGCAGCGAATAGGCCTCCGGGTCACCCGAGAGCATGCCCGGCGTGAAGGAGAAGTAGGGTTCCGCATTAAAACTCAACGGCAATACAATCAGGATTGGCGAGATAAGAAACACGAAGATTAAAAAACAGATAAAGCGAAACGCGTAATACCACAGTCGCTCGCCCCACCCTGCATACGCTGGAAGTGCCATCTACTTTTTATCCGAGCTTCATGTTGTCAATACCGACGATGCGGTCGTAAACCCAATAGAGCAACAACACCACCACCATCAATACGCCAGCCAGGGCTGCTGCAAGATTCCAGTTGAGAGACTTTCTCATATGATCATCAATGGTATTGGAGATCATGGTACCTTCCTGCCCTCCGACCAGTGCCGGTGTAATGTAGTAACCAATAGCTACGATAAACACCAGAATAGCGCCGGCCCCCAACCCGGGTATAGTCTGTGGCGCATAGACGCGCCAGAAGGCAGTCCAGTTGGTTGCACCGAGGCTTTTCGCCGCACGCACATAACTGGGCGGTATGCCTTTCATCACCGAATACAACGGCAGAATCATAAACGGCAACAGAATATGCGTCATTGCGATCAGCGTACCGATCTTGTTGTAAATCAGGGAAAAGCGTGCATCATCCGGCGTGATGTTAAAGTACACCAGCAGGTCATTCACCACGCCCTGTGATTGCAACATAGCTATCCATGCTGTGGTGCGCACCAGAATCGATGTCCAGAAAGGCAACAGCACCAGAATCAACAGCAGGTTGGATGTTTTAGCCGGCAGTGTGGCCAACAGGTAGGCAATTGGGTAACCAAGTAACAGGCAAAAGCAAGTCACCAGAAATGAGATCTGTAACGTCCGCTTCATGAGCGTCAGGTGAATACGTCGCTTTTCATCCTGCCTGACAATAGAGCCATCGCTCTGCAGCTTGAGATCAAGTGCAGCAGCATAATACCCGGGAGTGTATTTTCTGGACGCGGTTTTCATCGCCTGCCAGACTTCAATATCACCCCAGTTCTTTTTTACACCAGGCAGACTTTCCTTGAATGGCGCCTCAAGTTTTGCCGCCTTGCGGGCAGTGGATGTAAACAGAGAACGAGTGCCGGGCTTGTCTCGATTTACCCGGGTAGCGACCTTGCCGATGGTTCGGTCTTTCTTGGCCACCACCATATCCGCAACCAGCGCTGCATACATCGCTTCGGTAGGTTCGGACTCACCATCCCAGGCCGACAATACTTCTGTCGTTTGCGGCATGATGGAAGAAAAAGTTTTGTCGTAGACACCCTGAAAAAGGAAGTATCCGATAGGAATAATAAACACGACCAACAAAAATAATAATATCGGCAGGACCAGGAGAAACGCTCTGAGCCTGCGATTGAACATCGCCTTGTCGAGACGTTTTTGCAGCAGCTTATCGTCGATAGCGTCTTTGTCTTCAATAGCGACGGCCGTTGCGGTCATAGATACCCGACTGTGTGGTCTGTTGGTGTTATTGAATAAATAAAACGCCCCGGCGTTACCCGGGGCGAGTATTACGGGTCAGCTTATTGCGCAAGCCACGCGTTGAACTGTTCGTTCAATTGATCCTGATTGTCCGCCCAGAACTCAAAGTTGCTCTGCAGAGCATTCTTCAGGTTTTCAGGAGCGGTAGGCATGTGACCGGCCATTTCCAGCTCAGGCTTGTTGTGGAATGAACCAACCAGTGCGCTTGAAGACTTTCGCGCAGGACCGTAAGAAATCCAGCTTGCCTGTGCAGCCAGTGCTTCAGTACCGGTGGAGTACTTCATGAAGTCCATGGCAGCTTCTTTGTTTGGCGCACCTTTTGGCATAACCCACAGATCAAGATCCCAGATCTGGCCGTCCCATACGATTTCAAATGGCTTGTCTTCAGAGGCAACCGCGTTGAAGATACGGCCGTTATAAGCAGTAGTCATGGCTACTTCGCCGTCAGCCAGCAGTTGCGGAGGCTGAGCACCGGCTTCCCACCAGACCACATCGCCCTTAATAGAATCAAGCTTGGCAAACGCACGCTCGATGCCTTCTTCAGTTTCGAGCACACTGTAGACTTCGTCAGCTGGAACGCCGTCAGCCATCAGTGCCATCTCAAGGTTTGACTTGGGATTCTTACGAAGTCCGCGCTTGCCGGGGAATTTTTCAGTATCGAAAAAATCGGCGACAGTCGTCGGCCCGTTTTCCATCTTTGACGAATCATAGGCGTAGATAGTTGACCAGACGATGTTTGCTACAGCGCAGTCAGTGTAGGTGCCAGGCAGAAAATCATCTGCGGCGGCAGTGCCGTCCGCGCCATCCGGGAAGTCGTCTATGCTGATCTCTTCGAGCAGGCCTTCATCGCAGCCACGTACAGCGTCAGACAGTTCTACGTCGATCAGGTCCCACTTAACGTTACCTGCTTCAACCTGTGCTTTAACTTCAGACAAACCGCCGTTGTAGTCTTCAGAGACCACTGTGTTACCGGTCTTAGCCATCCACGGCTTGTGGTACGCCTCGACCTGCGACTTGGTGTACGCACCGCCCCAGGATACAACGGTAATTGACTCAGATGCGTTAGCGACACCAACGGCCGCGGCCAGACTGGCAGCGAGAAAGGTTGGAGCGACTTTGAACGAATATTTCATTTGCAATTGTCCTCGTATATTAAAAACCGGAATTTCCGGAGTTGTGCTAAGTAACCCGATTGTTCGGTGGGCGCTAGCGGGTTTTTACGCCTGCGGGTTACATCATCACCCGTTTGGACAACCATCCGTTGTTAGTCCTGTAACTTATCTTCCTAGATTATTTTGTCACGTCGCTGAAGCATCGAGCGCGCGACAGTCCTCCTGGATCCAGCCAACACGTATAGCGTCACCCTCGTTGAGTGATGCATGGTTGGTGGAGTTCGGTACTTTTACAATGAAGTCTTCTCGACCCAGCAGTGCAATGCGGGTTCGAATATGATCGCCAAGGTAAATTAATTCGAGCACCCTGGCTTCAAACAGGTTTTGTACAGTGTGCGGCTCGGGGTCAATCATGACCCGCTCCGGCCGCAGCGACAGTGTCGATGCTTCGCCAGGGCGTTTAACGTTTACCGCCAGTGCGTACACCGGCGCACCACCGTGTGATTCAACCACGCAGTAGTCGCCATCTATTTCTTTTACCGTACCGTTGAGCTTGTTGTTTTCACCGATAAACTGCGCGACAAACGCGTTGTCCGGGCGTTCGTAGAGGGCATCAGGCGGAGCCAGCTGCTGCACAACACCGTCGTTAAAAACCGCGATACGGTTCGACATAGTCAGAGCCTCGGATTGATCATGCGTGACGTACACAACGGTGACACCGAGGTTTTCGTGAATGTGCTTGATTTCGTACTGCATCTGCTCGCGCAGGTTTTTGTCGAGTGCGCCAAGCGGCTCATCCATCAGTACCAGGTCAGGGTCAAACACCAGCGCCCGTGCAACCGCAACACGTTGTTGCTGACCACCCGATAACTGCGCCGGCCGGCGTTTGCCAAACTCACCTAATTGCACCATATCAAGTGCACGCGCTACCCGGCTCTCTCGCTCCGAGCGCGACATCCGGCGAACTTCCAGCGGGAAAGCGAGATTTTCCGCCACTGTCATGTGAGGGAAAAGCGCATAGTTCTGAAACACCATGCCGATGCCACGTTTGTGTGGCGGCACATTGTTGATTGGCTGGTTATTAAGGTAGATTTCGCCGTGGGTAGCGGGCTCGAAGCCGGCGAGCATCATCAGGCAGGTTGTTTTACCTGAGCCTGACGGGCCAAGCATTGTCAGGAACTCGCCCTTCTCGACATCAAGGTTGAGATCTTTTACGACGAGCGATTTGCCGTCGTAGCTTTTCTGCACATTCTGAAACCTGACAAGTGGCGTTTCAGACATGTGTACTCCGCGCGAGGCGAGTTTGGAGATTTCGGATCATCAAGCGACTATCTGGGTACCAACGCACAAGTGTGCAGCAGCGAGCGTCCGTGCGCAACAATTCAGCGTCAGGTGGTGAACTGACAGTCGTTTTGGTGGAAAAGGCGGTGCGCAACCTCACCCGCTCGCCCGGCCATCGACTGGCAGTGCAACTCCTAGCTGGATTGCTTCAGGCGGGCGATCAGGCTTGAGGTATCCCAGCGACTGCCACCCATGTTCTGAACATCAGCATAATACTGATCAACCATTGCCGTAACCGGCACGGACGCGCCGTTTCTGCGTGCCTCCTCGATGGCTATCGACAAGTCCTTGCGCATCCAGTCAACGGCAAAACCAAACTCAAACTCGCCTTTGGCCATGGTTTGGTAACGGTTCTGCATTTGCCACGACTGTGCCGCCCCTCCTGCGACAACTCCCATGACTTTTTCGATATCGAGACCAGCAGCCTGGGCGAAGTTAACCCCTTCTGACAATGCCTGCACCAGGCCGGCGATACAAATCTGGTTAACCATTTTGGTCAGTTGCCCGGCACCGACTTCACCGATGAGCGCCACATTTTTTCCGTAGGCCGCGAGAATCGGCGAAGCACGATCAAAATCGGACTGATCACCACCGCACATAATAGCAAGCGCGCCGTTTTCGGCGCCGGCCTGCCCACCGGACACAGGCCCATCGATGAAACGAACACCTTTTTCCGCACAGGCAGCCGCCAGTTCGCGCGCCACTTCCGCCGAGGCAGTTGTGTGATCGACAAGTGTAGCGCCGGACTGTAAGCCAGCGAGGATGCCATCGTCGCCATAAACCACCGAGCGCAGGTCGTTGTCGTTGCCCACACAGACCATAACAAACTCGCAGCCATCGGCCGCCTCACGCGGAGTGGCGGCTGCGCTGCCCTTATGCTCGGTTGCCCACTGCTGTGCCTTTGCCTGTGTGCGGTTGTAGACACTGACGGTGTGACCCGCTGCTGCGAGGTGCCCGGCCATCGGGTAGCCCATGACGCCAAGACCGATAAAGGCAACATTGGTGGACATACGTTTCTCCGTGAAAAAAGTGTGTGTGCCGGCCGGCACGCAGGGGCACTGACTGCGCTCCCGAATTGCGAAACTATCAGCTGGGGTAATTGCGTATCAGTTGCGCCAGACGCTCGATACCCGCTTCTATTTTCTCTGCCGGAATCGAGGAATAGCCCAGTCGCAGGTACGATTCCTGTCGATCCGGTTGCATGTAATACGTGTCGCCGGAAACCACCAGTATACCGTTTTCACCAGCCTGTCGCTCAATCTCGTCAGCAGGCACACCCTCTGGTAAACGCACCCAGAATGCGCTGCCACCAAACGCCGGGGCAACGCTGGATTCGGGCAGATATTTCTGCAACGCGGCATCCATGGCTTCCCATCGCGCGCGATAACTCTGCAGTAACCGATGTACCAAAGCGTCGTGATGGCCCAGCGCGAGAAAGTGCGCTACCGCGTTTTGATTGTTGGACGGTGGATGCCGAAACATCAACCTGCGCAGCGCGCGCGCTTCACTGATAAGCTCCGCCGGACCAACCATGTAACCGAGCCGCAGGCCAGGAGCCAGCGTCTTGGACAGGCTACCGACGTAGATTACGCGGTCGTTGCCATCCAGGCTTTTTAATGCGGGCGTAGGGGTGCCGGCGAAGTTCAGTTCACTCTCGTAGTCATCCTCAATGACCAGAATGTCGTGCGCCGCGGCACGCCGCAGCAACTCCTGTCGCCGTGCCAGCGAAAGCGTTGCGGTGGTCGGTGACTGATGGCTCGGAGTGCAATAAACCACGCTGCAATCGTTAACCCGATCATCAATGACAATGCCATCGCCGTCGACTGAAAGTGGCTGAATCTGGCAGCCACGCAATTCCATAATGTTGCGCGCATCCGGGTAGCCCGGGTCTTCGAAACCAACTGTGTCACCAGGGTTCAATAACAGCCGCGCCAGCAGGTACAACGCGTTTTGCGCCCCCATCGTTACCAGAATCTGATCCGTGTTAACCCACAGACCGCGAGGTGGCAGTACCCGGTTCTGTATTTGCTCGAGCAGCAGCGGGTCGTCATGGTCGACCGAATCCGGCATCCACTCGGAAATCGCCTGTACTGCCAGTGACTGACGACAACACTCTCGCCATTCGTTGATTGGAAACAGCGCAGGATCAGTTTGGCCTGCGGTAAACGGAAACTCAAAGTCGCGCCAGTCCCGCAGGAAAGAACCGAGGTTGCGCTGGCTGCTAGGGCGCACTTTAAATCGGTTGTTCCAGTTGGGTCGATCCGCAACGCTTTCGACCGGCTTGGGCGCGCGGGACTTACGGCTGTTAACGAGCTCCGTATTGACGAAGTACCCGCGTCGTTCTTCGGCGATCAGGTAGCCTTCGTCCATAAGGTGCTGATAAGCGTGGACTACGGTATTGCGCGCCACGCCCAGCTGCCGCGCCAGCTCGCGAGATGACGGCAGTGGTCGATGATGCGGAATGTGGCCATCGAGAATGGCCGTTACCAATGCGCGGCGCAACTGGCCCTGCAGGCTCGCGCCCTTCTCGTTTGACAGCCGAATGAGCTGCTTCCACATGGGCTGGCTGGTTTTGCGCAATCGATCGGATTCGGGCATGGCTCAGTGATTTCTCTGCAGTTGACAGCAGTTTGCTCAGGCGGCAGACACAGATTTTCCAGCCTCGATCGGCGCCGCGCTCCGGGCGGCTGCTTAACCACTCGGCACAACCAATCAATAAAGTCGTTGCTGTCGTACAACTGGTATAGTCGAATATTGTTGTTTTCGACGGGTTGTACGCGAAATGGGCCAAATCGTCCCATTAACATACGGACAACGCCACCTTTTGCTGACATCCGACATCAACCAATAGCGCGCCGATGCTGGCAACCACCCAACTCATACAAAATCCGAAGCGCCGATGATAACCGATAATATGCCCCAAATTACCGCCCACAGAGGCGCAAGCGGCGAGGCGCCGGAAAATACGCTGGCTGCGATTCGCCTGGCCGCCGAACAGGGCGCAGAGTGGGTGGAAATTGATGTGAACATCTCCAAAGACGGAGTGCCGGTATTGCATCACGACGATGGACTGGAACGCTGCACAGATGGTCAAGGGCTGGTCATCGAACACGACCTGCAGGATCTGCTGGCGCTCGATTCCGGCCGTTGGTTTAGCCCGGCATTTGCCGGCGAACGAATTGCCACACTTGATGAATGCCTCGACCTCGCGCTTGAGCTCAACCTGTCGGTAAATCTTGAAATCAAGCCATGCAGCGGTTGGGAGCTTCCAACCACGGAACAGATTGCGAACGTAATGCTTCAACGACACACATCGCCAACCGTGGTGCTATCGAGCTTCAGCCATATTGCCCTGCTACGAGCGCAACAACTAATAGCCGATATTCCGCGGGCATCCCTGTTTCTGGTTGCCCCGCCCGACTGGCAAGCGCTCACTCAGGAGGTACAGGCAACTAATATTCACCTGCACAGCAACAGCCTGCTCAACGCAGCGGCAGTGCAACAGTTTCACGACCAGGGCATGCGCGTGTACTGCTATACCGTGGACAACACAGACGAGGCATCTGCACTGTTTGAAATGGGTGTAGATGGCATCTTCACCAACCATCCGAGTCGGTTTATCGCAGGCTGACTGACAACCCATCAGCCGCCTGAGGTGCACGCCGGCAGGTATTACAGCGCCTCTGAATACACCGGTGAGACACCACTGCGCACCCAGTTCAACACCGCTGGCCACTCACGATTCCAGCAACAACTGTGGCTGTGTGTTTCAAACCGCCAGACATTGGCCGAAGGCTGCTCGTCAATCCAGCCCTCAACCAAAGCCGGCGGTATAACGGTATCGCGCACACCGAGCAAATGCAGCTGCCTGATTGAAGCGGGCAACGCCGGTTGCGATGCGGGGTTTAGTGATCCGTACAACGGCGTGTAATGATGGTGCCGAACCCACGCGCTGGTATTGAGGTTACCGGCAACGGTTACCACTGCCTGCACTGCAGGCAAGCGCGCCGCGATCAACAGTGCCAGCGCCGCACCACCGCTGTGACCAAACAGCACAATATCGCCGCCCTGCGCATTTGTCTGAATGGCGCTGACCATGCTGTCCACCACGTCAGCTGAGAATCGGCGGTAAGTCCAGATATCCGGGTTGCAGTGAGGATCTTCTACCAGCCCCAGATAGCATGGTCTGCCTAAGTACAACGTGCGAGCTGAATCCATTGCCATCAGATCCAGCATCAGCACGTTGCGCGACGTTGGATCATCGGATATTACAAACCGACTGCGCCAGGCTATGCCATCCCCTTCGATGTACACATGCAGTGGACCGGTGCTATCAGCAGCAGCGTTGCCACCATTTGCCTTTTTTGCCGCTGAACGAGTGTAGGTGACGTGCTGAAATGGCCTGCCTTCGATGACCCCTCGCTGCATACCGTAAGAGAGTGCGCGCGCATCAACCTGCTCGGACACAGGCAGCCCCCGATGCAGCAAAAAGAGTGGCCCGTTACACGCTGTTACAGAAAGAGCCAACAGCAGCCAGTACCATCCACGAGTGACAAGAAAAAGCACAGCCCACCCACTATTAGCAGTAACGTTGTTCAAATGACCTACCGTTTTCTTATTGCGCGCCACCGTTACGCCCTTCTATTATAACCCCGAGCTCTGCCTTTACGACGTTGCATGCCCGGCTGGAAAGACAATCGCCACCAGCATGGCGAGTGAACAACTTAACCAAAGGGGGACCAGCAAATGCAGGTTGTCGAGAATGACCTTAACTGGAGTTAACCCCAGCCGGCAGCCCCCCGTGATTCGTGAGTTACGGGCATCTCCTTGCAAGATCTGAGTAACTCCCTATCTTTAACAGTAGTGTCCTGGAAAAAGGCACACGTCTGCGGCAAAAGACTCTGGTCCGGCGGATGTTTAACGGCCCCTGCGTCGCACGTTTACAACAATGAGAACAATAAACAGTAGCATTGCGCGGTACAGACTCTGGTCAGTCAGCAACGCAATAATAAACTTATCAACGGCCCCCAATCGCAGGTAACTCGCCTGTTGCAACGAACAGTGCGAGCATTCACCTGTGAAATCACAGGTGTGCTCAGCGAATTCATGAGGTTAGGCGTTAAGCTACCTGTTGTTGCCAGGTCTTATAAAAGCCCACGCTGTACTGACAACGCGTGGCAGATGCGGTTTCACCAGTATCGACACTGAAGCTGTGTTGACACAAAGATTTTCGGAAACACTATGAACAAATCTATATTTATCGCTCTTTTTGCAGTCGCAGCACTGGTGCTGTGGATGCTAAGCGGTCAGTTTGGCACCAGCTCCGCGGTCACCGAACCACAGGCGGAGAGCCGCAGCGCGGAAGTCGTTGCAATGAAAGTACAGACACGGCGCCAGGCGTCTGAGGAAATCACACGCGAGGTTATTATTCAGGGGCAGGTCGAGCCGATTAAAGTCGTTGCCATTAAATCGGAAACGACAGGCAGCGTTGAGTCTGTGTCGGTGATAAAAGGGCAGCGCGTCGCCCAGGGCGATGTCATTGCGACCATGGGTGTCGATAACCGCAACGCCTCACTTACGGTTGCAAAAGCCAGCCTTGTACAGGCGCGCAACGAGTACGCAGCTGCTGAAAAACTGGCCAAACAGGGCCTGCAGTCGCAGTTTAATCTGGAATCGGCTGCCGCCAAACTCGAATCAGCACGTGCACAGGTCAGTGCCGCTGAACTCGAACTCGATAATATCGTGGTGCGCGCGCCGATGGACGGCATCATCGACGCATTGCCGATTGAGGCCGGCGACTTTGTCGATCGGGGTAACCATGTAGCGACCCTGGTAGACAATAGCCAGCTTCTGATTACCGGCCAGGTACCACAGCAAAACATTGCCGATGTAAAAGCCGGCACCGAAGCGGTAGCCGATCTTATTACCGGAGAGACCCTGTCCGGCAAAGTGCACTACATATCGTCCATGGCCGATAGCGCAACCCGCAGTTTTCGAGTAGAAGTGCTGATTACATCGGCACCGGCAGAGGCCAGAACCGGCATCAGTGCAGAGATTAGAATACCAGCTGAAAAAATTCGCGCCCACCTGATCTCCCCTGCCATCCTGGCGCTGGATGAAAGCGGCACGCTGGGTATTAAATCAGTAGATGACAACAGCGAAGTTGTGTTTCACGCCATTGATGTCATTAAAACAGAAAGCAACGGTGCATGGGTTACCGGCATACCCGATAACATCAATATCATTACGCTCGGGCAGGGCTTTGTCAGTGCCGGTGAAACGGTACAGGCGATAGAGGAATCCGATTCCGACTCGCATCACACGACCACACCTGACACTCCGAACGCCAGGCAATCGATGCAGGGTCCCGACCGGGATAGCTGAACATGAAATCGATCATTAAAGCGGCGTTTAACCGCAACCGTGCCGTTATTTTGGTACTGATATTCTTTTTGCTGAGTGGCGTCATGGCCTATCAGAGCATCCCTAAAGAAGCGGAGCCTGACGTCGCGATTCCCATCATCTATGTATCAATGAATCATGAGGGAATATCACCCGAGGACAGTGAACGCCTGCTGATACGACCGATGGAAACAGAGCTGCAAACCATTGCGGGCGTAAAGGATATAACGGGAACTGCAACGGAAAGCCATGGCTCTGTCATGCTCGAATTTGACGCCGGCTTTGATGCAGGCAAGGCACTGGCAGACGTACGCGAAAAAGTAGATATCGCCAAATCAAGTTTACCTGCAGATACTGAAGAACCCGTCGTGCAGGAGATCAATGTCGCTCTGTTTCCAGTATTGACCGTCTCACTATCCGGGCCAGTACCAGAGCGTTCGCTGTTAAAGATTGCACGCGACCTTAAAGAAAAAATCGAAGCGCTCGGTGGTGTGCTCGATGTGGAAATAGGCGGTGAACGCGAGGAAGTGGTTGAGATTATTGTCGACCCGGTAGTCATGGAAACCTACCGCGTGCGCTACGACGAATTATTTGCCCTGATACGCAACAATAATCTGCTGGTGGCCGCAGGCGCTATAGATACAGGTGCCGGTCGCATGGTGCTTAAGGTACCTGGTGTTGTAGAGGACCTTGAAGATGTTCTAACCATGCCAGTCAAGGTGGACGGAGATACAGTGATCACCTTCGGAGAAGTGGCCACCGTTAACCGTACGTTTAAAGACCCTTCCGGTTTTGCCCGTGTAGACGGCCAGCCAGCACTGGCACTTGAAGTATCGAAGCGCATCGGCGCCAACATCATCGAAACTAATCAGAGTATTCGCGACCTGGTTGCCGAGCAACAACAACTGTGGCCGGCATCTATCAAGGTAGCCTTTCACCAGGACAAGTCAAAACAGATCCGCACCATGCTGAGTGATCTGCAAAATAACATTTTGTCCGGTGTGGTTCTGGTCATGATTGTAATCATCGCCGCGCTGGGTGTGCGCTCGGCACTGCTCGTTGGGCTGGCTATACCCGGCTCGTTTTTGGCCGGCATACTGGTCATTTACAGCGTCGGATTCACGCTCAATGTGGTGGTCTTGTTCAGCTTGATTCTGGTCGTCGGCATGCTGGTTGACGGGGCCATAGTCGTGACTGAGCTGGCTGATCGTAACTTGAAAAACGGCCTTAGCCGGCGCAATGCCTACATGGCTGCCGCACAACGCATGGCATGGCCTATCGCAGCCTCTACCGCAACGACACTCGCGGTGTTTTTTCCGGTTATTTTCTGGCCCGGCATGGTCGGACAGTTTATGAAGTACCTGCCACTGACGGTCATCATTTGTTTGATTGCCTCACTGTTTATGGCATTGATTTTTATTCCGGTGCTTGGCGGTAGTTTTGGCGGCAATAAAAAATCTGAGGCGGTGGAACAGGACAAACGCCCTGCCCGTATCAGCGGCGTCACCAGGGTATACGGAAAGATTTTATCATCGCTGTTGCGTTTTCCAGCGCTGACAATGATCGCTGCCATTATCATCCTGGTCGGTACTTACGCCTTCTACGGCGTTGTCGGTAAGGGTGTTGTGTTCTTCCCGGAAACTGAACCAGAGATCGCACAGGTGCAGATACACGCGCGTGGGGATCTGTCGATTGCTGAGAAAGACCGTATTGTGCGCTCCGTTGAAGAACGTCTGCTGCCAATGGAAGAAGTAAAGTCGGTCTATGCCAAGTCCATGGCCAGTGTGGTCGGACAGGTGGGTTTGTCAGCCGATGTAATCGGTGTTATCCAACTTGAATTTATCGAATGGAATACCCGCCGCAAGGCGCGCATCATTATGGATGAAATGCGAGAGTTAACGGCTGACATCCCAGGTGCGGTTATCGAGTTTCGCGAACAGGAAGATGGCCCGGCTGCAGGTAAGCCGATCAACATAGAAATCAGCTCTATCAGACCGGAAAAGCTGCCAGATGCCGTCGCCTACGTGGAATCAGTAATGCGTGAGATTGGCGGCTTTGCCGACATGGAAAATAACCTGCCACTGCCTGGCATCGAGTGGCGACTGCTGGTCGACCGGGAACAGGCTGCACGCTACGGCGCCGACGTTGCGTTGCTTGGTAACGCCGTGCAAATGGTTACAAACGGTATTCGCGTGGCAGGCTATCGCCCCAACGACTCTGATGAAGAGCTCGATATACGTGTCAGGTTCCCGCTCGGAGAGCGCAAGCTACAGCAACTCGATCAGCTGCGCGTGCCAACAGCAAACGGCATGGTGCCGATTTCTAATTTTGTGACACTGGAACCTGCAGCCAAAACCGGCACAGTAACGCGTGTGAATGCGCGCCGCGTGATCACCATTCAATCGGACGTAGCCGAAGACAAACTACCAACGGATCAGCTCAATCTGCTCCAGAAGGCATTGGCGGACGGCCCCGTCGACCCGGATATCACCGTTAACTTTACCGGTGAGAACGAAGATCAGATGGAGACTATGATGTTTCTAATCAAGGCGTTCGCATCGGCGATATTTCTGATGGCGCTGTTTTTAATTGTTCAGTTCAACAGCATTTCACAAACCATCATCGTGTTGAGCGCGATTGTGTTTTCCACCTCTGGTGTACTGATGGGTTTGATCGTCACACAACAGCCGTTTGGCATTGTCATGGTCGGGCTGGGCATTATTGCGCTGGCGGGTATCGTGGTGAACAACAACATTGTATTGATTGACACCTACAATCGTTTTCGCGCCAACGGGCACGGCCCCAGAGACGCCGCTCTGCGCACCGGCCTGCTGCGACTGCGACCTGTGTTCCTGACCGCTATCACGACCATACTGGGCCTGATGCCAATGGTGTTGTCGTTGAATATCGATTTGTTTAATCGCATCGTGCAGGTGGGCGCCCCATCGACGATGTGGTGGACACAGCTGGCAAGCGCGATTGCAGGTGGACTGGCATTCGCCACAATACTTACACTGCTGCTAACACCTTGTTTGCTGGTGTTAAGTGATTCGATAAAAGGCTGGAGGCGCAAACCCTCCCCTGCGCAACGCAAAGCTCCACCATCGGACCTGCCCTCAGCTGTGGGCCAGCATTAGAAGCGCTCAGCTAAACCAGTGGCTGCCAATCAGCCATGTAAAGCTCGGGACGGAGGAAGTGATTCGGGGACTATAAAAGGGGGATTCGTAAACGGTATTAAAAAACCTGTGGCAGTCAGATGAATTCTGTACCCTGCCACAGGAATGCTGGAGGAATGACTCACTATGATTCTCGGCACGTTAACGTACCGTGCAACCGCATCAGCTATCCAAACCAACGGGCTGCCGCTGCAAACAACGTGTACTACCTTCCATAACTAACCGGGGTACTGCCGCTAACCAGTACGGCCAGTCAAACAATGCACTTATGCGCTCCGCCTGTTATTATCTGCGGAATTGCCGGGCACGTGTGTAGTGCCGCGCTGCAACTTCATTCGCCATCTGCAGATTGCCTGCAAACAACACTACCTTTCTCTCTGGCAGTAACGACATCCGTTGGTCCGGTGCGTTGCTATCTGCCACGCTTTGCATTCTAAAACATTGCTATTCAGTTACAATCCCGGGCTCAGACATAAAACTTGTGAAATTATTTCACGAAAGCGACAATTAGATGCAAGATCGTTATAACGAAATGCTGGTGTTTGCCCGCGTGGCCACGCTCGGCAGCTTCTCGGCGGCAGCACGAGAACTGGAACTGACGCCGTCTGCAGTCAGCAAACTGATTTCACGGCTTGAGGACCGGCTTGCTGTTCGCCTGTTTCAGCGCACCACGCGCAGCCTCAGCCTGACTGACGAAGGCGCTATTTTTCTGGAGAGCTGCCACAGCATTCTGGAAGATATCGAGCAGGCAGAGGCGGAAGTCGCAGCCCTGCAAAGCCGCGTTACCGGCACCCTACACGTCACCGCAATATCCGCCTTTGCACGCACCCAGTTATGCAAGCTAATGCCCGAATTTATGGCGTTGTACCCGGACATAAGAGTCGAATTATCACTGACTGAACGCCAGGTTGATCTGATCAATGAGCGAGTTGACCTGGCGATTCTTATCAGCGAAGAGGTGCTCGATCAGTCTCTGATAAGCCGCAAACTCGCCACAAACAAGCGCGTCATTTGTGCCTCTCCGGCATACCTGGAAAAGTATGGAGTGCCCGAAACTCCCGACGATCTGCTGAACCACAACTGCCTGACCCACTCGTCGATTCACCACTTCAATGACTGGGAATTTCACGCCGGAAACGACATAAAAGTGCTGAGTATTTCCGGCAATTTCAGAACCAACAGCGCGTCTGCTCTGCACGAGGCCGTAAAAGCAGGCATCGGGATTGCAAGGCTAGCGACGTTTGTCACTCAGCCATCGCTGGATTCGGGAGAGTTGGTACCACTATTAACCGAGCATACTCACGACACTTCGAATATACTCGCCGTATATCCGCACCGACGCCACTTAAGCACGCGAGTTCGCGCGTTTATAGATTTTCTGATCGGCAAATTTACGCCGTCTCCGCCGTGGGACAGGTCTCAACACTAAATCACGTGATGTTGCCGTGATGAAAAGGGGAAGTAGCATTGCGAAACACAGTTGCGCGTTGCCAGTACTGCCATCGGATTGTTTTCCTTACGTTAGTCCCATCACACAAGTCGAAATCGTAGCTGCCGCTACCTTGTTGATATAAGTCGGACAGCTGACGATCAATCAGTTGCTGGCGAGCTATTCCTTGGCGGGACAAATATCATGAAATCCTTTAAATATGCGCTGCTACCGCTGCTGGTTGCCTGCGGTCTGCATACTACACAGGTGTTGGCAGATTCCTGCGAGCGTGTCGACGCTTACTGGAACACGAATCTGGATCGCCTGAATGAGAACCTGAATGACTGTGGCCTTCAGACGTGGCAGAAGTGCAGCCAGGCTGCCGCTATTCACTACGATCTGAACACCGGGTCGCTGGCTCAACGAGCGCGACAGTGCGGCCTGCAAAAGCCGGAAGTGCCTGGCGGTGACTTCACAGACGGCCGTCAGGGCGACAGCACGCAGTGCTCCTCGGCCCGGGATGAGCTGCGGCGCGTATTTGAAATACGGGCACTGGCCAGGCTAGCCTGTGCTGCGGCACGCGCTGGTGGCGAAGACCAGGAATGGCTCGACGCACAGTGCTCTTTTCATCGCTCCCAGATGGTGAACTACCACTTTCCTTTTCGCAATGTTGTTGAGCAGTGCAACATCGATTACAACCCACTGATCGCCTCCCTCAATCCGGCCTTGCTGGAAAAAGAGAGAGCTCTGCTGAACAGGACACGCGACTAGGCCTTAATGGCCTGACGCCGCAAATTTCCGACACAGATAATTCATCAAAGTATTGACAACAGCTGTGCTCGGCACCATAATTCTCGGCTTGCCAAGTGAGTCTGTGTCCCCTTCGTCTAGAGGCCTAGGACACCGCCCTTTCACGGCGGTAACAGGGGTTCGAATCCCCTAGGGGACGCCATCTTCTTTCTCAGCGTCTGTCAGACTCCATAGCTGTCCGCAAAACAGTTGCTCAGCACCTCTTCCGTCCACAGTAATCCAGCGGTACCTACCCGAATATATTACAGGCGAGTATCTCTTATTCAGCTTAAACGACGCTCGATTTGTCGGCGAGCGAAAAGCCGATGCTGTATTGTCGAGAGCATTTACCGTGCATACGGGCGTGTTTACTCACAGGAGAGTATCGACCATCAAGCTGAGTGACCGGTATCGATCCCGAAAGCGGCAAGTGGCAAACGGATGCTGGGAGAACCGACGGCATTGGATCGTTTGATACAGCAAGCGTTGTTGAAGGTTTGCAGGTCTTGCAACCGATCTTTCGTCTTTGATCCACACTTTCGCACAACATCCATAGGTTTCGGCCAGGACGAAGTGCTATCAACCCGCGCATGTGCGAGCGGGTCATCGATGCACGAAACACACGAAGGTGTTTTCACCGCTGATCTGGTGACAATTCCGTAGCGGAGTAGGCGCGACCCTGAGTTGGAAGGAAGAGAAACTCAATACGTCGGTTTTCTGCCCTACCTTTCCTGGTCTCATTGCTGGCGATGGGGCTTGACTCACCAAACCCGACAGCTTCTATGGCGGATGCATCAACCCCATTAAGTACTAGTCTGGACTTTACCGCATTCGCTCTTCGTTGGCTTAATTGCAAGTTAAGGTCACTCGGCCCTAGACTGTCCGTATGCCCTGCAACTGCGAGGACACTCTTGGTGCATAGCTCCACAATTTTACTAATTTGATCCAATACCTGGTTCGATATTGGGTCCAACTGATCAGAATCGTGTCTAAAAGAGATAGTTGAACCTCCAAGAACTACATTCAACTTCTGATTACACTGATCTGCTGCTTCAACTGCCTCTGCTGCTTCTGCTGCCGCCGCTGCCACTGCCTCCGCCTCCGCGGCTGCTTCTGCTGCCGCTGCGGCTGCCTCTGCTGCCTCTGCTGCTTTTGCCTCTGCTTCTGCTGCTTTTGCCTCCGCTTCTGCTATCTGCAGAGGGGCCCCACTTGCATCAGATATATCGCCATGATGGCTAACTCCACTTTCAGTTATTAACAGATTACCAGCAGTCGGCAGACTGCTTGTGAGAGTATTAAGGTGCTTTAACCACTGTGAAGAGGGATCATCATCAGAGTAGAAATCGAGGTAATTGTTTACTTCGATTCCTTTGGAATCTCTTAAATTTTGCAAAACCATTTCTGTGGCTTCAGGGGCAGAGGCATTTCCGGTCACAGTCAATACATTGTTATCGCTTTGAATTTCAACAAACAATTTATTGCTACCCAAACCTGACAATGCGGCGATTGCTGGAGCAGTTGCCGGGTTCTCGACGCTTCCTACTAGAAATATGTTATCCACACCGCCTACACTTGCTATTTGTTGCTGTAAGGCATCGATTTCATCTTCCCTGCCAAACTCACGTATTTGTATAATCACATCTCGACCTGCAACGATGTAGTCAAATAAGTCGTTGGGAGCCTTAGACGCCACTGAATTGAGCTGTGTAGTAAGATCTTTTTCGATAAAGCTTGTCATTAGGCCATCAGAAGTATACGACCATAAGATCGCAGCGCTTAGGACTACTGCGGTAATAATGTATTTTTGCATATTGTAAGTGTGTTCAACAATTCATGAATCAGTAAACTTGCTTGTGACCATATTAATCAGGAACTGAACAGCTCTAATATGCTGTTTGAGCGCTCATACCTCCGATTCCATGAGTGCCATATCCGTATCCATATCCGTATTCGCTTTCTTTAGGATCGCAATGGTTAAGTACCAATCCCAACAGATTGCATTCGGTGAGTCTGAGACGCCTAATACAATCTTCAGCCAGCTCGAGTGGAGTGCTACCGGCTTTAACCAGAAAAATCACGCCAGAAGCCAAAGAGGCGATAGCGAGCGAATCGTTAACCATTTGCAGTGGCGCACCATCTACGATCACAAATCGGTAACGCTGTTCAAGAACTTTTAAGCAGTTGCTTATCCATTGTCTGTCGTTCGACATTCTATAGGCCATTTCGGAATCAACCCCTTCCCCCGCACAGATAAAATCAAACCGTCGGTTTCCATCGACATCTATTGCATCGCTTAGGCTCGATCTTCGATGGTAAACGTCACACAAACCAGCCTTGGTTCGGCGCGACATATTGTCTGATAAAGATTTTTTTCTCAGATCAAAGTCAACCAGCACAGTATCATCAATCAAAGATAAGGCGAGGGCCAATTGTAACGATGTATTAGATTTCCCTTCACCCGGTAGTGCAGAAGCAATCAAGTAGCTGTTGCCAGCGCTTGAGCCGTGTGAGTGAGAGATCAAACTAGTGGAAAGGGAGCGGATAGACTCTGTATAGCCGCTACTATCTTCGAACTGTTGTAGTGGCTTAAATGATTTGCGGTTGGTCAGCAATGGTTCTACAGGAATGCAACCGAGCACAGAAACACCCAGCTTTTCCAATAGTTTTTTTGGTGAACGGATACTTTTGTCCAACGACTCAACCAGGAACGCCGACACGATACCGATGATTGCGCTGAGGCAAAGTGCAATTGCCAGCAACAATGTCTTTTTGGGACTGTACGGCTGTGTAGGTACCGTTGCGCTCTGTATCATCCGAGCAGAAGCATCTGAAACATGTTGTTCCAAGCCGCCTATTTGCTCCAAAACAGCGTCATATAAACGGTGATTGGTTGCCACCTCCCGCTCGAGTTCACGTAACCTGAATTGCTTTCGACTAGTGACCTGAGCATTAGCCCGACCAGAGGCGATTTCTCTTTGCAAAAGTTTCTCGGCTGATGATGTGATCTCAAATTGCTTGCGAGCAGTGTCTGCGATTCTCGCAATTTGTCTGTCCAGGCTTTCCTCAGTTGAATCCAATCTGCTCTTAGCATCAATCATTTCTGGATGCCTGGGGCCATATCGCTCCCCTAGTTGCTGGATCTCTTTTTGAATCTGCTCCATCTCGACAATAAGTTGCGATGCGATCGGGTCTTTTTGAACCAACGGTATGGATTCATATTGGCGGGAACCTGCGTTACCCAATAAGCTAATTTGTTCATAACTCGTTTGGTGAACAGCTAGCTCGCCCTTTATCTGCGCAAGCTGCAGATTGAGCTCCTTCAAGGTATTCTCCGTCAAACCAATGGAGCTCCCGGATTCCAGAAGATCGTTGCGCTCTCGATAGTCTTGTAAGACCTGCTCTGATTTCGCAATTTCATTTTGAAGCACGATCAAATTTTCCTCAAATTGATCTATAGCATTATTAGCCGCTTCCTGGCGAAACTCGTTTAACACAGACAGGTATTCTTCAACAAACGCGTTAGCTACGCGAGCAGTCAGATTTGCGTCTTGAGAGGTAAAGCCCACAGAAATAAGGTTAGTGTTGGCAATCGTCGCTACCTGCAGAGCATTAGCGACAGATTTAATTACATCCTCTAAAACCTCGTCGTCGACTGCATACTGCCCCCCGTAAACAGTTGCTTCTGTGTTCCCCAGATACTTATCGCTCAAATAGCCAAGAAGTTGCTGCCAACTTGACCGATGGCTATCAATCACATACGGCGATGAAAGATCGAGAGTCTTCACGACGTCTTCGATCAGGCTTCTGGAGCGAAGTATTTCTACTTGCGTAGAGCGGTACTCTTTCATTACTGCGGCGGCAGTAGAACGAGCTGATTCAGAAGCGAGGGGTGCGCTTTCTCTGTCGATAGATATCAAAGCCGTGGCTCGGTACACGGGATTCACTTTGGAAACCACGAGCCAGGTTATGATGATGCTCGAAAAGACAAACAGTAAAATGTTAGGCAGATGTCTTCGAACTGCTTTCCACAGAAAGAGGAGATCAGAAAGATCGGAATGGTTACTGTACGGCTCAGACCGTACTTGGCTTCCCATATTCATGCCGTGCGCTCCAGTATATGTTCGGCCTGTTGAATCGCTGTCAACCAGCGGATGGTATGACAGAAATCGGGACATTTCTATGATATGGATCACGATAATCGAGGGAGAGATTTACAGATTAGTTAATGTTCTTTCCCGCCTGCGGTTAGCACTGTAGCGCGTTGGAGATGTACAGTGAGCGCATCGGCGAACGCCTGCAGCACTCTGGTGACCTCCAATGACAACAGATTCGTTTAAATCCGGCAGGTCAACTGGTCAGTCGCCGTGGTGGTTAAATCATGGATTTTTCCTCTACCCGGATGTCGTGATCGCACAAGGCATCTATGAGCGTTTCGGTCATCAGAGCGGCGTAGTCGGATGTGTCGACCAGGTGTCGCAGGCAAGCCTTCAGTTCATCACTGATTGGCCTAGTCCATCTGTAGCCGAAAGCATTAGGCGCGAAACTCGGCAGTGACATTCAAGCCAAAGAGGAACTCACTGAACTTACAAAATCATTGCGTAAGCCCATCATAGAAGCGGCTCTCGGCGGCAAGATGACAGAACATCTCGGATATGAATAATACGCAACCGAGGGTGTCGGTGGCGGTATCGTATCTTCCATTTATGTAGCGTCGAAAATGCAATCCCTTCCTCAATAGCAAACTGACGATCTGACAATGCCGAAGCGGCAAGCTTTCTCAGTACTGCTTTCTTGTGTTCTTCTGTTGCACGACTACGCACACAAGATTCCCACCACAACCTGATTTAATTGAATGGGCAACAACTATCCTGACACAAGGGGTGGGTAGCCACCTTCCACCGGCTGTTGACTTGTTCACCCTAGCGAGGAAGATTTGCTTGCGTGTCCCGTTTAACATACTCATATATGTGAGTAACGGAGGACAGGGGTTACAATAAAATGGGTTCTGCGAAACGCAGAGGGTGAACCCCCTGCTTACCCAAGTGACCAGCGCATACGATCCTCATGGTTTCCGCGTTTAGCAATATAGTGTTTGAGGACTTTCATAAAACAGCTGATGTCCAGCAGCGTTTTCGACAAGTCAGCATTACAGTGTCAAACAGCCCTGGTTCATGTGCTTCAAGAAACTCACCCTTGATGTAGCGCTGAGAGATATCAACGCCAGCGAATGGTTTATACAATCGTTCGACAATGATCTTCGTCGACCCGTAATCACATTCATCCTGATCGACAATCAATATGCCTGGGTGCAAATAGATAACGACGCTCATCAGTAGTTGAATCATTGGTTGACAAGTTGTCCAATGGCTCAACGGCATTATTTAATGGGAAACACCCGCACGCGACTTAATCGATAGCACAATGGATCTTCGCACCACGTGTATCTCATGTGTAATTGAAGATAGCTTATGATTCGTTATGACAATGCCGAAGCGGCAAAGCTTTCTCGGCACTGCTTTCTTGTATTGTTCTGTTGTACGACTACGCACACAAGATTCCCACCGCAACCTGATTTAATTG
>CAYMFQ010000040.1:23039-35920 GCA_964389335.1 uncultured Granulosicoccaceae bacterium | reverse complement strand
AATACTTTGGGAATGCCAAGTTCGCGGGCGATGGCGACAGCGTGCAGCGGGCCGGCACCGCCAAACGCAAACAGCGAAAAGTCACGCGGGTCGTGTCCGCGTGATATTGAAACCATGCGCACGGCCCCGGCCATCTTGTTGTTGGCGATGGTGAGGATAGCGGCGGCAGCCTCTTCAACCGAGAGCCCCAGTGGCTGGGCGATTTTTTTATCGATGGCCGAGCGAACATCGTCGAGCGATACGTCACGGTTGGATAAAAAGCTGCTTGTGTTAAGGCGCCCGAGTACCAGGTTAGCATCGGATATTGTGGGCTCTGTGCCACCAAGGCCGTAACACACGGGGCCGGGCGTGGCACCGGCACTGTCTGGCCCAACCTGCAGAATGCCTGCTTCGTTAACCGATGCAATGGAGCCGCCACCGGAGCCAATCGTACGCACGTCGACCATCGGTACGTGGATGGGCATGGCGTATTCCACTTCGAGTTCGTTGCTCACGCCCGGTATGGCATCGAGGATCATCGCAACGTCAGTGGATGTGCCACCCATGTCGTAGGTAATAATGTCGTTTATTCCGGCACTTTTAGCGGTATAGGCTGCTGCCATTACACCTGAGGCCGGCCCCGACATCACGGTCTTGGCAGATTCACGCACAACACGGCTGGCCGACACCATGCCGCCATTGCCATTCATAACCAGCAGGTCGCGCTGGTATCCGGCAGACTTGAGTTCACCCTGCAGTCTGCCAATGTAGTTGTGCAGAATAGGTTGTACAGACGCGTTAATACTGGCAGTGACGCCGCGTTCGTATTCGCGATACTCTGACAATAACGAGTGGCCGGTGGTTATGTAGTCGTTGGGCCAGTGTTGTGCTGCGATCTCTGCAGTGCGTTGTTCGTGGCTGGTATTGGCATAGGCGTGCAGGTAGTGAATAACCAGCGACTCACAGCCCATGGCCTGCAGCTGTTGCACGGCTGCAATAACCTCCTGTTCGTCCAGGGGTATCAGCACGTTGCCATCGGCGTCCATACGCTCGGTGACTTCAAGCCTGAGGTTGCGTGGTATCACCGGTTTAAACTGACCGAACATGCCATAGGGCTGTGGTCGAGTGCGACGCCCCAGCTCGATAATATCGCGAAAGCCACGCGTGGTGATCATGCCGGTGCGCGCCAGCTTGCGTTCGAGTACGGCGTTGGTGGTTGTGGTGGTGCCATGCACGATTGTGTCAATGGCAGATAGCTCGGTGTCGCATTGCGACAGCGCATTCATTACGCCAAACGCCTGGTTGTCGAGCGTCGTCGGGGTTTTGCCAATGACAAGTTCTCCGACAGCGTTAAACAACAACAGGTCGGTGAAGGTACCGCCGACATCTATACCTGCGATGACATCTGTGCTGCCAGACTTATTGTTATGAGAAGATTTACTCATACCGGTTTATTCTCCGCGAGCCAGATTAACTGGCTTTGTCCGGTGCGTGACAGACACCTGATTCAATTAAATCCGAAGCGCGTTGAGCGTCGAGCCCGAGGTACTCCTGCAATACTTCGCGTGTGTGGTTGCCGAGCAGCGGCGGTGCCTGTCGATAGCTGGGTGGCGTTGCGGACAGTCGTACCGGGCAAGCAACACCCGGTGCTGCAGGTGCCTGTTCTGTGCCGGCCTCGCTGGTGTCCTTCGGCAGATTGACATGCAGTTGCCGAGCGATCACCTGTGGATCTTCGAACACTGCCTGCATATCGTTAATCGGGCCGCACGGCACCTTGGCTTCGGCCAGCGCCTGAATGAGTTGCGCTGTCGTTTGCTTGGCCGACAGCTCGCCAATCGCCGCCACCAGTACTTCGCGATTGGCGACCCGAAGTTGATTGGTTTGATAGCGCGGGTCATCTGCCATTGACTCATCACCGAGCACCCGACACATGCTGCGAAACTGTCGCTCATTGCCAGCCGTGATGATCAGATATCCGTCGCTGGTCGGAAACACCTGATACGGTACGATGTTCGGATGTGCGTTGCCCATTCGTGTTGGAGCGTTACCCGATACCAGATAGTTGAGTGACTGATTGGCCATCGCCGCGACGGAAACATCGAGCAGGCTCATATCAATGTGCTGTCCTTCGCCGGTGCGATCGCGGTGACTGAGCGCTGACAGGATGCCGATGCAGGAGTAAAGGCCGGTGAGTACATCGGTTAGGGCGACGCCGATCTTCATGGGCTCGTCCCCGGGGCTGCCGGGTGCCTGGCCGGTGACGCTCATCAAGCCGCTCATGGCCTGGATAATAAAGTCGTAACCAGCGCGCTTCGCGTAGGGTCCGGTTTGTCCGAAGCCGGTGATGGAACAATAGATAAGATCGGGCTTGAGCTTGCTCAGCGATTCGTAGTCAAGGCCGTACTGACGCAGGCCGTCAACTTTGAAATTTTCGATAAACACGTCGCTCTGCATCACCAGTTGCCGAACCAGCTCGGCGCCTTCGGTGGTCGAAAAGTCAATTGCCACTGATTTCTTATTGCGATTGGCAGTATAAAAGTAGGCGGCGTCGTGACTGGAGTCGCTCTGATCCTCGCCCGTGAAAGGAGGGCCCCAGTGGCGTGTGTCATCGCCGCCGGTCGGGCTTTCAATTTTGATTACGTCGGCGCCGAGGTCTGCCAGTGTTTGCGTAGCCCAGGGGCCAGCCAGTATGCGAGTGAGGTCGACGATTTTTACGTGGCCAAGCGCGCTGGGATGTGTCGGTGGCATAGGTTCCTCTGGTTCATGGTGCGGCCTGTTGCGTGATGTTGCCGCTATTCGTTAGTATATAGAAAAGCCGACGCACTGGCCGTCGTGACTCAACCCCGCTGGCTCTGGTCGGTACCATCCCGTCAGATTGCTCCGAACCAGATTATTAGAACAAGAAATTGAGGATCCGCCGTGACATACGTCGTCACTGAACAATGCATTCGCTGCAAGCATATGGACTGTGTGGAAGTCTGCCCGGTGGATTGCTTCTACGAGGGTGAAAACATGCTGGTGATTCACCCTGACGAGTGTATCGACTGCGGTGTGTGCGAGCCCGAGTGCCCGGTTGACGCCATAGTCGACGACACCGAAGACGGCCTCGAATACTGGCTTGAACTAAACGCCAAATATGCGGAAATCTGGCCCAACATTACCGAGATTGGTAATGTGCCGGAAGACGCGGAAGACTGGAAAGACGTGGAGAATAAGAAAGAGCACTTCTCTGACAAACCGGGTGGCAGCTAGGATTCCATTTGCGGTTGAGGAGCTTTGCGCTCCTGCAGGCCTTAATCGAGTATAAAAAAGCCGGCTTTACGCCGGCTTTTTTTGTGCTGTGTCAGCGTACGGTGCGCTGAATTGTGTAGTCATCAAGCTGGAAGTAGCCGTTACCCCACCAGATTTCCGTTCCCAGCAGAATGTTGGCCATGCACCAGTCATCCTGCAGTTCGACAGTGTCGGCGCCACGGCCGAATACTTCGTTCACACGGTGGGAGTATTCCTGTGTCCATTCAACGAAAGAGTTCCAGTTCAGCTCTGCGCTGCTGCGCGATTCTTTAGCGACAAACGCAATGTACTCGCGATCAGAAGGCTTGGTGTAGACATCGTATTCCTGACCGTCAATTGATGTGGTGGTGACATAGTCGTTGGGTGCTGCCGGTAATCTTTCCGGACCTGCGTCTACCCACACCATTATTTCAAAGCGCTGATTGCTGTTGGAAGCATTGCGCACCAGTGAATTGACATCACACTCACCCTGCAACTCGTGGAAGAAGGCCTCGATGGCGATGTTGCGTTCACCGTTGATTGTCTGGCCATTAAAGACCTTGCTGCGACTCGGGTATTCTTCGCTGGACGCGGTGTAGCTGATTTTGTAGAACGGCAGGTCAGACACTTTCGCCGGCAGGCCGGTGGCAACCACTGTTTCAGCCAGGGTGTTGGCAGAGTACTCACCAGGTGACTTCACGCCGTAAATCACTTCCGGATAAGATTTGACCAGCCAGACTGCGCCGCGCACGTCAGACTCGTTGCCCCAGTCGTAGTCCCAGCGCGCTTTGACGGTGCCGGATGAATCGTCTGCAGAGATGCACTGTGACCAGTTTTCAAATGCTGATGCGCAGTCGTTCCAGGTGTTGTTGGACAACAGGAAGTCACCAAAGGCAATGTTGCCGGCGCGTTTCACGGTCGGGCAATTGCCATCGAATATCAGATTGTCGTTCTCATCCTTGTTCGGAAAGCTGCACTCGGGGCCGCCATATTGTATGGGGCTCATGGTACTGACAAAAGTGGTGCCGCTGGTCGGGGGCTCCAGTGACAGTGAACTGTCTGTTGCGTCTGCATCGTTTTGCAGGTCGGTGTTAACAGGTTGTTCCCCGGTGTTGTTGCCGCCATCGCTGGAGCCACTTCCGCCAAGCCTGTTGACCTCGTTGCTGTCGGTCGCATCAGTGCTGCCGGCAGGTGGTGGGACAACGACCGGTGTAACTGTTGTGGGAGGATTGTTACTGTCGTCGTCGGCCGTGTTGTCGGTACCTGCTTGTGGTGTGACTTCAGGTGTTGCTGCCGTCGCCGGCGATGTTGCAGCAACGCCGGCAGGACGATCGATACCTTCGCTATCGCAGGCAGATACGCCAAGCGCCGCCACCACAAAAACCGTACATAACCTTGTCATTAATACGCCCTGTTATTAGGTGATTTACAAACGCCGGGAGTGTACAGTGAATATGAGGCATGTTTTTGCCTTGAATTCCGCTTACTACGCGGTTTTAGACGGTACTTAACAACTTGTCATATCGATGGATTGCATTAGTTTTAATTGTGTTACACCTGGTAGCTAATTAGTCACACTAACTTTCTACTTTTTTAGAAATACAAATCTCCGACCTGTTCTTTCCCCTGGTGCTCCGGCGCATCACATCACGTGGATGCAGTAGCCAAATCGGTTCAGAGTCTCTTTCAAAAAGGAACGCGCTTGCGTCATTCGGAAAATTCCATCGCGCTCGGCATGTGGTGGATGTTTCTCACCGGCTTGTGTTTTGTGGGTGTCACTATCACCGTGCGGTATGTCGGCACTGGTATACCTGCACCGGAAGCGGCTTTCATTCGATACCTGATGGGAACGCTGTTGTTGGCGCCGGTTTTCATGCAGGGCTATCAACGCTTCCGTGCAACCGGAGCAGTACAACTTATGTTGTGGCGTGGCATCGCTCATGGATTCGGTGTGATTCTTTGGTTCTATGCGATGGCGCATATCCCCATTGCGCAGGTGACCGCGCTAGGCTATTTGACTCCGGTGGTTGTAACTGTTTTGGCGGCGGTGTTTTTAGGCGAAATAATCCAAATGCGACGCATCGTGGCGGTTGTCGTCGGCTTTGTCGGTGTGCTGATTATCGTGCGACCGGGCTTTGCCGAAGTGTCGGTCGGGCAAATGGCGCAACTGGCAACCACACCTCTGTTTGCGATTTCATTTATCCTCGCCAAAAAGCTTAGTGATCATGTTGACCCCGTGCTGATTGTGGCGAGCTTGTCGCTGGTATGTACCCTGACGCTGTTGCCGATTGCGTTGCTCGACTGGGTGCAGCCCAGCCTTACGGAGTGGGCGCTGCTGTCACTGACGGCGGTACTTGCGACACTTGGGCACTACACAATGACGCGTGCGTTTATTTATGCGCCCATCGGGGCATTGCAGCCGGTGTCCTTTCTGCAGCTGGTGTGGGCGACACTTGCCGGGATCGTGCTGTTCGGTGAGCCGGTCGATCAGTTTGTGCTTATTGGTGGCACCATACTCGTAGCATCAGCCGGCTACATAGCACATCGTGAGTCGGTGTTGGCCAAGCGTGAAAAGAAACAACAATGAATTCAAAATTTCTAACCAGGGTTGAAGAGTTTGTTGCAGAGACAGTTGCTCCGGCATCGGTAAGTTGGTCACGTGGCGATGCGCCGGGCAATGCACACTTTCTGGCCGCGTCGGCACTTGGGCTGACAAGTCTCGAACTACCTGAGAGTGCTGGCGGGCTCGGGTTTGATTTTCAGACTAAGGCTGCAGTGTGCGACAGACTGGCGGCAGCTGACTTTGGATTTGCCATGTCCGTTATCAATACGCACAACGTTGCACTGAGGTTGTGCAGGAGTGCAGATGCAGAACTGTGCGGTCGATTTTTAACTCCACTGCTCAACGGACAGTTCAGCGCCTGTACTGCGTTGACTGAGCCCGGTGCCGGCAGCGACGTGGCCAGCCTGACGACCACCGCCACGGTCACCGATGACGGGTGGATGCTGCAGGGCGAGAAGTCATGGATCGTCAATGCCAGACACGCCAATGTGGCTATCGTCTATGCGCAGTGCAGACAAATTGGAGACGGCAATGGCATTGGCGCTTTTGTTGTCGATTTGACCGCAAAAGGGGTGACCCGCTACGCGATTGATTCGGTGTTTGCTCAAACCAGTATCGGCACCGGTGGGTTTACACTCGACGAGGTTGCTGTTGCATCCAATCAACTAATACTGCCACCGGGTACAGCCTTTAAGGCGATACTTTCGGAAATAAACGAAGCGAGAATATATGTCGCGGTTATGTGTAATGCGATGCTTAGAGAGGCAATCGGGCAAACAGCGCGCTATGGCGACGAGCGCAGGACCTTTGGTCGTACGCTGAATCAACATGCGAGCTGGCAGCAACTGATTGATGACGCTGAACACGCACTGACACAGTCACAACAGGAGACTGAACGGGCCATTGTCGGTCTTGCCGACAGCAACATTCAGCTGTTGGCGATAAACGCAAAGCTCAAAGCGGTAGATACCTGCCAGCAACATCTGCCAATGCTACTCCACGCCATGGGTGCAGAGGGGCTGCGAGCTGAGTATTGTTTCAGTCGTCATATTGCTGCCACCCAGTTGGCAGGCTTTACCGATGGTGCAAACCATATGTTGCGACAGCGAGCGGCCCAACTGATCAGCAAGGGCTAGCAGGCACCTTGCGGGATGGGCCACGACTATTGGCGTATCAAACCAACCAGGAACTGTTAAACAATCACCATGCGCGTATTCCAAATTGAAAACGACTGGGGCTTTGACAATCTAAATCTGTCATCGCGCCCGACTCCGACCGTTGCGGATGATGAAGTATTGCTCGCTATGCGCGCTGCATCATTGAACGCCCGCGATCTGATCGTACCGGAGCGTGGCTATGGCAGAGCGACCGGAGAGCTGCCACTGATTCCACTGTCCGACGGCGTCGGTGAAGTTGTCGAGGTGGGTAAAAACGTTACCCGCGTAGAAGTTGGTGACCGCGTCTGTCCGACGTACTTTCAAAACTGGGTCAGTGGCCAGCCGCAACCGGCAAACTTTGCCTCCTCACTGGGAGGACCGCTGGATGGAGTGATGGCAGAGTACCTGTGTTTGAAAGAGCAGGGGGTGGTAAAAGTCCCTGACTATCTGAGCGACCATGAAGCTGCCACGCTGCCATGCGCCGCGTTAACCGCCTGGAGTGCACTGGTGACCCATGGACAGGTGCAAAAAAACGATAAGATACTGATCCAGGGCACCGGTGGTGTCGCGCTGTTTTCCTTGTCTTTCGCCAAGTTGCTTGGTGCACATGTCACCGTTATCTCATCGAGTGATGAAAAACTGCAACGCGTCCGCGACATGGGCGCCGATGAAACCATTAACTACTCGACCACACCGGAGTGGGCTAAAGCCAGTCGTGACATTACGAAAGACACCGGCGGCTATGACCATATCATTGAACTTGGTGGCGAAAAAACACTGGCTCAGTCACTTCGAGCAATCAAACCGGCTGGCACCATTTCATTAATTGGTGTGTTGTCTGGTCTTGCGATGGATGCATCGTTGGGCGCCGTTGTGACCCGGCAAATCAGATTACAGGGCATTACCGTGGGCCATCGCGATGGGTTTGAGGCGATGCTGACCTCGATGCAGCAACACCAGATAAAACCTGTGACCGGTGAAGTCTTCGCCTTTGAAGACCTTAAAGCCGCTATGGACAGCCTGCGTCAGGGTGGCCACTTTGGCAAAATAATGATCGACTTTACTGATTAACCTTGAACATGGATAAAGACTTTAGCTACCAGCCTCGATGCTACGCGCAGGATGCAACCGCGTTTGTGATGTGCGCAACCGGCGAGGCAGTGAGCTTCGGTGAGCTCGAATCTCGCGCCAATCAGGGGGCACAGCTACTCAGAAAAAATCAGATAAACACGGGCGATCACATCGCCATCCTGATGGAAAATCGCAGAGAGTTTCTGGAAGTCTGTTTTGCTGCAGACAGAGCAGGTGTCTACTACACGACCATCAGCACGCATCTGACATTCGATGAGATCAGCTACATCCTGAGCGATTGTGCGGCAACAATGATCATCGGATCAGATGCGCACCTCGACACACTCAAAAAGTTATACGAGGTGCATGGTGCCAGCTGTGATTTCTATCTGGTCGGTGCACCGTGTAAAGGTATGAAAGACTGGAGTGAGAGTCTCGATTCCATGCCGGAGTCTCCGATTCCCGACGAGGCGCAGGGGTTGGATATGCTTTATTCATCCGGCACCACCGGGCGACCCAAAGGCATTAAATGGCCTTTGGATCCGATACCCCCCGGTAGCCGTACCATGCTGATTGACTTACTGGCTTCACTGTTTGGGTACACAAAAGGTACACGCTACCTGAGCCCGGCGCCGCTCTATCATGCGGCACCTCTGCGCCATTCCATGGTTACCATAAAATCGGGCGGTACTGTTTATGTGATGGATCGCTTCGATGCCACGGCAGCGCTGCAGCTGATAGAGCGCTACCAAATCACCCACAGTCAGTGGGTACCAACCATGTTCGTTCGTTTTCTTAAACTCAGTGATGAGGTCAGGGAGCAGTACGATCTTTCATCAATGCAGATGGCAGTGCACGCAGCCGCTCCTTGTCCGATTGACGTAAAACACGCAATGATTGAGTGGTGGGGAGCGATCATTCACGAATATTATGCCGGCACTGAAAATAATGGCTTTGCCAGCATCACCACTGATGAGTGGCTGCAGCATCCGGGTTCTGTCGGCAAGGCACAGCTGGGCATTCCGCATATTTGCGATGAAGCGGGAAACGAACTGCCAGCCGGCAGTGTGGGTGAAATCTACTTCGAGAATGGCCATCAGTTTTCCTACCATAACGATCCGGAAAAAACCGCACAGTGCACCAACGCCCGCGGCTGGACCACACTGGGGGATATAGGAAAGCTTGATGACGAAGGCTACTTGTACCTGACCGATCGCAAATCGTTTTTGATTATCTCGGGTGGCGTAAATATCTACCCGCAGGAAACCGAAGATGTTCTGATCTCACATTCGGCCGTCCTTGATGCCGCGGTGATTGGAATTCCGGATGAAGAATTCGGCGAATCCGTGCTGGCAGTGGTTCAGCTAATCGACCCGAGCAAGTATTCAAAAGACCTGGAAGTTGAAATGATCGCTTACTGTCGCGAGCGGTTATCGACGATCAAATGTCCGAAACGTATTGAGTTCCGAGCCAGCCTGCCACGCTCAGCCACTGGTAAGCTGTACAAACAAAAGTTGAAGCAAGAGTTTTGGTGAGGGCGTGGCCGGGAATGTTGGAACGTCTGAAATGGCTACGAAAATATACCGTGTATAAACAATGAGTCCTGTTTGCCGCGATCGCGAAATACCCAATAGCGGGTGCCGTGCCGATCTTTGGCGATAAAATAGTCACGGCGTACATCGTTGCTGTCCCACCAGCCGGTCTCGATGCGTTCGGCATCTCCTTCGAGTTGCAGGGTTTTTGTTACCGGCTTCGGTGCTTCGAGTAACCATAATGGACGCTGTGGCCAGTTGCCAACCAGTTTTTCGCTGACCTCGGGAGACGATTTCTTCCAGGCTTTTTCGGGCCGGTGTTCATCGACCTCGGCCAGTGTGTAAATAGCGTCGTCGCCAAGGCGTGATGTCAGCTTGTCGATTACCTCACCGAGGCTTTTTTGCTGGCTGCGGCTTTTTAGAAAGAAGTCGCTGGCGTCGCGTTCGATTTCGCAGAATGTGCTGGCCGACAGGTGCAGACCGCTGACCGGAGCCGGCAATTGGGTTTGGGACAATCGCTCGCTCAGCACACGATGCAGGTGTTTGGGGCGGCTGGTTGCCTGTAAAAAACGCAATTCCAGTCGGGTGTTGTCGTGTCGTTCATGCTGCAGCTCAACCATAAACTGATTAACGCCGCAGTCACGTGCGATCAGAAACGCCGCCAGTTCGTTGATCATTCTTTGCGTGGCGAATTGCAGGGCATTGGTGTCGTGCACTTCGATGGGCAGTGTTGTACTGCGAGTGAATGTGTCGCTCAGTCGCAGCGGGTTGCGAGGATCCGGATGACGACCGAGTAGTTGATCGAGATACCTGCTGCAGGCCGGACCGAAGCGGCGAGTCAGTGAGGCAGGGGATATTTCCAGGAGCTGGGCAATGCTGCGAATACCCGACCGCGCCAGACCTTCGAGTGTGTCGGGGGCGAGTTCCAGGTATTCGATGGGCAGAGGTTTGATGATGGCAGTCAGTCGGTCGTAGCTGAGCACACCGCGGCGGATATTGGCGCGCGCGAGCAAGTTGGCGCCGGCAGGGGTTGGCGCAATACCCATTGAGCCGCTGTAGCCGAGCTTGCCAAGTTCGGCTTCGATTGTTGCCAGCAGGCTTGCATAGCTGTCGAAAAGTCGCTCGCTGCCACCGATCTCGATCAGAATGTGGTTGCTGCCGTCGGGACAGACAATTGATGAAAATTGCATGGCCCATTCGCCGGTCTGCTGTAGTAGCAATGCTTCTTTGTCGGCGTCGTATTCAACGGCGGTAAGCGCAGGCAGGATGGCGTAGGCGCTGTTGAGCGCCATGCCTGGCAGGATACCGGCCTGACGAGCGCCGGCGTTGCAACAGCGGATCTGTTGCCGATTGCTGACGCGTTCGACGATAGCTATGTTTGGCGCGATGGCCGTGTGGTCTGTCGCGTCGGAGGTCTGCGTATTGCCCAGCATGTTGCTCTGCATGTGGTCAAGCAACAGATTGGGCAGGTACAGGCTTGCCCATATCTGCTGGCGACCCTGTCCGGGCTTCTGCCTGCTGTCAGCCTGTTTGGCCGGGGCGCTCAACTGCTGTGGGTCAGATTCCGTTGTCACTGCGTGCGGTCCGTTGCCTGGCTGTCCGCAGCATTACCTGTGTCGCCCCTGTCCACAGCGGCAAAGCGCGACAGCGGAATTAGATTGTTCGCCCCGGTTTCAGGTGCAGAGGTATTGTCAGAACCATTGTCAGGGGTATGGCGAAGGGCATGGCAGGCGTCGCCCAAATGCAGGCACCGCAGTCGTCCGCCGCGGTTTTTTATGATGTCTACCTGCAACCCGCTGTGGCGGCTGTTGTGGTTTTGCGGGTCAACATGCTGCAGCACCATGCGTAAGCCTGCGGGCGATGACGTGCGTGCGGTGCGATCAGGGCGATAGCAAACTGCCCAGGATCTGCCTTGCTCTGCGGCCAGTTGCAGACGTCGTTGCTGGCGTTCGTCGCCATTGGCAGATGTCCATAACACGACAGCGGAGAAGACGCCGCTCCTGAGCATCTGCTCGGCTGCCCAAAAAGCGTTTTTGGTTTCTGCTTCGACGATTAATGTGTGCTCCAGCGAGATGCCGGCATTAACCAGGGCTGGCGCATAAGGTACGTAGGGCGGTGCAACCAGGGCAATCCACTGTTGGCTTGATGTCAGTGCTGCGAGTGCAGGCGAGAGCAGGGACAGCTCCCCGATACCGGTGCCGCCGTCTGTACTGGCAACCATGATCTCCGTCAGTGCGCCAATTGGCCAGCCCTGAGAGGGCAGGGCTGCATCGAGTGCGGCAAAGCCTGTGGCGAGCGTATCTCTCTCGTTATTTTGCTGTCGACCCTTCCATAGAGCCGGGTGTTTTAGCAGCGCTTCGAGAGTCATGTTGTCAGTGCATTTGTTGTTCTGGTTTTAGCCGTGATCCGGACGGTTGTTCCTGCCTGCTCAGCAATGGGTGTTACCGCCGGATCTGTGTTTTGTGTGTCTGTGGTGCGTCCGGGCCGTGTTCCTGGTGGTCGTTACCTCTGGTTTATAGTCCATGTTCCTGAGCTAGCCGATGACGCTGCTTTCGAGCGAAGCGATTAGCAGGCAGAGCGATCAGCAATCAGAGCAATCAGCGCCGCTTTTTGCTGATGTCATATCTCAGTACACCGACATAAATGCCTTCGATAGCGAAGTCCTGTTGTTTCAGATCTACCTCTATGGGTTCGAAGTCATCGTTCTCCGGATACAGCGTGACTTTGTTGCGTGCCCGGTGAAAGCGTTTCACGGTTACCTCGTTGTCGACACGGGCGACAACGATCTGCTTGTTGCGCGCTTCGGTGGTGCTGTGCACGGCCAGCAGATCTCCATCGAGAATGCCGATATTGCACATGCTCATGCCTTTGACCCGGAGCAAATAGTTGGCCGGCGGATCGAATAATTGCGGATCGATCAGGTGATGGTCCTCAATGTTTTCGATTGCCATGATGGGTTCGCCGGCGGCGACGCTGCCAATGACCGGCAGTGGTACAGCTTCTTCCTCGGTGGTGAGAATGCGGCATTCTTCCACGTACTCAGCGGCTGCAGGCAGAATGACAATGCCACGTGACGCGCCGGGAATGATTTCTATCATGCCTTTGCGTTCCAGTGCGCGCAGATGCGACTCGGCTGCATTGGCCGAGCTAAAGCCCAGCGTGTAGGCGATTTCAGCGCGTGTCGGTGGCATGCCATCGATGCGAATGCCCTGGCAAATAAGTTCGAGTATTTCTTTTTGTCTGTCTGTCAGCATGACTTTGTACTCATGGCTATGTAACGCTTCTTATGTGTCTTTAGCGGTGTGTCTT
>CAYMFQ010000040.1:20360-22939 GCA_964389335.1 uncultured Granulosicoccaceae bacterium | reverse complement strand
CTTAACGCCATCGATCGCGTGGTCGCTGTTCTTGTGCAGAATCAGGTCCGCGCGCTGCCGGGTTGGCAGGATATTCTCGTGCAGGTTGACGAGATTGATGCTGTCCCAGATGCCGGAAGCCGTCGTAATGGCTTCTTCCTCGTCGAGTTCGGCGAAGTGAGAAAAATAGGCGTCGGGCTGCTTGAACACGCTGCGGCGAAACGTCAAAAACCGGGATACGTACCACTGCTTGATGACTTCCTCTTCAGCATCAACGTAGATTGAGAAGTCAAAATAGTCCGATACAAAGGTCCGTGGTTCGCCGGGCGCCGTTGCGCTGGCCTGCAGCACGTTGAGCCCTTCGACGATAAGCACATCCGGCTGATCGACAACATTAAACTCCCCGGGCACGATGTCGTAGCGCAGATGAGAGTAAACCGGCGCCTTAACATGCCGCCGTCCACTCTTGATATCCGATAGAAAGTTCAGCAGTGCGCCGCGGTCATAGCTTTCCGGGAACCCCTTTTTACGCATCAAGTCACGCTTTTCGAGCTCAGCGGTCGGCATCAGAAATCCGTCGGTATTGATCAGATCGACGCGTGGATGCCCCTCCCAGCGGGCCAGCAGCGTCTGCAAAATGCGGGAACTGGTGCTTTTGCCGACCGCAACACTACCGGCAACACCGATGATAAACGGCACTTTGGGGGTGTCATCGTGCAGGAACTTCGCGGTTTGCCGGTTCAGAGTCTGCGCGGACGCCACGTAGTAGCTCAGCAATCGCGACAGCGGCAGGTAGACGTTCTCAACTTCCGCAATCGAAGCCCGCTCATTGATGCCGCGCAGTTCATCCAGTTCTTTTTCGGTGAGCGGAATCGGGGTGCTGTCTTTCAGTTTGGCCCACTGTTGGACACTGAAATCGCGAAACGGAGAATGGGGCACGAATGGTCGGTTCAGCCTGCGCGTATAGCACCGGGCTGCGGAACTCTGGCTATTGGAGCGTCGACTGTAAAGATCGGCTGAAAAAATAGCAACTAAGCCGGGGGTTGTGCGGCTGGTACCTCAGCTTGTGCGGCTCAGACCCCTGAGTGTCGTATTTGATTGACACAAATCTTCATTGGCGACTGTAATACTGGTCCATGATGAGCATTGAAACTGCTTAAAAGTTGCCGCAAAATAAACCAGAATAACTATAAGTTGCTAAATCAACTATTGTAACAACCAAATCCGTACCGATCATCCCTCAGTGACCAGTTTTCCTCAATCCGACGCGCTCAGCCCATCTGCGGCAGACATCGGCCGTTCCAGCGTGACCGAGTCTGATGCAACGCCCTCAGTGCACGCGTTTGCCGTTGCTCCGATGATGGAAATGACGGATCGGTACTGTCGCTATTTCCACCATCTGCTGGCACCACGAGCGCTGTTATATAGCGAAATGGTGACAACCAACGCGATTATCCACGGCGACCGTGAGCATCTGCTTGGCTTTGATCAGCCTGAAGGTGCTGTGGCTCCGGTGCTGCAACTGGGCGGCAGTGACCCGGCGGCGATGGCTCGCTGTGCGCTGGTGGGGCAGCAGTTTGGATATCAGCAAATCAACATGAACGTTGGTTGCCCGAGCGACCGAGTGCAGAGCGGCCGCTTTGGTGCCTGCCTGATGGCAGAACCTTCGCTGGTTGCCGATTGCGTGGCGGCCATGCAGGCGGCTGTCGACGTGCCGGTCACCGTGAAATGCCGTATAGGAATCGATCGGGATGATTCCTATGACTTGTTCGCCGGATTTGTCGGAACCGTGGCCGCTGCCGGCTGCGATACGTTCATCGTACACGCACGAAAAGCGTGGCTGGACGGGCTAAGTCCGAAGGAAAATCGCGAATTACCACCGCTGCGATATGAGTTCGTGCAAAGAATCAAAGCGGAAATGCCCGACATTACCTTTGTACTGAACGGTGGCTTACGTTGTCATCGCCAGTCGTTGTCGTTCATTCACAGCGAATCTCCGGCGCTTGACGGCGTTATGTGGGGGCGAGAGGCGTATCGCAGTCCGTGGCAGCTGAACGAGGTGGATTCGCTCTACTACGGTGCTTCGCCTGTGCGGCGCACCAGATTCGACCTGGTTGAAGCCATGTTTCCGTATATCGAAGCGAATGTGGCGCGCGGTGTGCCGTTGGGGCGCATTACACGGCACATGCTGGGCTTGTTTCAGGCGCAGCCGGGAGGACGGTTGTGGCGCCGACACTTAAGTGAAAACGCGTGGAAGAATGGCGCGGGCGTAGAGGTTGTTGCCGAAGCGCTTGGCCATGTTGAGAGGGCAGCCAGTAAAGCAGCATGACGGAAAACCCTGACACCAACGAATATCTGACCACCAAAGAAGTTGCTGAGCTACTTCGGCTGAAAGAGCGCAAGGTCTACGATCTGGCAGCAGAGAAGCTGATTCCATGTACGCGCGCGACCGGTAAGCTATTGTTTTCAAAAGAAGCCGTGAACCGCTGGCTCGCACGGCATTCATCCGGCGACAACGCCCCGCTGGGTGCGGTTGCGGCATTAATTGCCGGTTCTCACGATCCGTTACTCGAATGGGCCGTGCGCGAGTCTCAGTGCAG
>CAYMFQ010000040.1:0-20260 GCA_964389335.1 uncultured Granulosicoccaceae bacterium | reverse complement strand
AGCGAGATGGATGCGGTGCTGGCAGTGGCGGAAGAACGCGCTGATTGTGCGCTGGGATTGCAGTCACTTGCGCTGCAGCACCAACTTGAGTTTATCCCGGTTGTTGAAGAACCACTGGATCTGCTGGTCGACCGCCGTTTTTTCTTTGAGGCGCAGATGCAGTGCTTTATCAGCTTTTGCCGGTCGCCGGTCTTTGCCCGCAGGGTAGAGGCGCTGGAAGGCTATCGCGTCGACCGCTTGTTCGACGTGCGTTTTAACGGCTGAGTGTTTTAGAACGAGTCGATTATTGCGCGTTCGGGTAGAACAGTTGTTCGCCGTTGAGCTGGTAACCGGCAATCAGACGCTGACCATCCTCGCCGATTAACCAGTCAATAAAAGCCTGCCCTGCGGTCGCTTTGGTGCGCGGGCACCGATCCGGGTTGACCAGAATAACGCCATACTGATTGAACAGACGCTCATCCCCTTCGAACAGAACTCGGTGGTTTTGCCGGTTTTTGAAATTGAGCCAGGTGGCGCGATCGGTAAGCGTGTAGGCGTTCATACCAACCGTGATGTTGAGCGTGGCGCCCATGCCCGAGCCGGTCTCGCGGTACCAGGTCCCGCTTTTGCCCTGTGCGTCGATTGACGCCAGCGACCACAATTGCAGCTCCTTTTTGTGCGTGCCTGAGTTGTCGCCACGCGAGGTGAATACCGCTTTGCTTGAGTTAATGGCTGCCAGCGCTTCGGTAATGTCGCTGCTGCCCTGCAGTTGTGCGGGATCGTCGGCCGGTCCAATCAACACAAAGTCGTTGTACATCAGGTCGTACCGTTCAACCCCATAGCCATCGGCGACGAACTGCTGTTCGGCTGCTTTGGCGTGCACCAGCAGCACGTCACCGTCGCAATTGCCCGCATTCCGAATTGCCTGTCCGGTGCCAACGGCAACGACGTGCACCTGTACACCGGAGTGCTCGCGATAGTGCGGCAGCAGGTAGTCGTACAGCCCCGAGTTGGCAGTTGAGGTGGTGGATTGCAGTAGCAGGGAATCGGCGGCCTGTGCCGCACCACCGAACGCCACAGTGAATAAGATAATACGAGCGCACACAGCACTTGCCGTCTGCCAAACGCGATTCAGCCAAATCATAGTTGTCCGTCGAGATAGGATTGTGCCTGATGGGAACAGCCACCGGCGAAGAAGTCGTTGGACCGTTTATGGTCGGTCACAGCGCCCCGGTGTAAGAAAATAAGGTCATCAGCCAGTCGACGCGCCTGTGCGATATCGTGCGTCACCATAATGATTTTGATGCCCTGGCCGCTGGCGTCGCGTATCTGCTGTTCGATCGCGCCCGTCGCAGCCGGGTCCATGCTGGAGGTGGGCTCGTCGAGGAACAGCACATCGGGCTCTGTTGCCAACGCCCGGGCGATAGAGAGGCGCTGCTGCTCGCCACCTGACAGTGACGTTGCACGCTGATCAGCCTTGTGCAGCAAATTGGCTGCACTCAGCAGTTGGTCGCGTCTGGTGTGGCTTGGGGTTTTGCGCAGGGACAGCACATAATCAATGTTGGCGGCTACACTGCGGCGCAGCACTACCGGCTTTTGAAACACCATTGCCTGCCGTCGGCGCAGTTGTGCATCGACAAGCTGCCCGTTCCACGCGATGGAGCCGTTATCCGGTTGCACCAGGCCGTGCAGCACGCGCAACAGCAGGCTTTTGCCGGCACCGTTGTGTCCGAGCAGGGCGGTGATACCATTACCGGACAGGTGCAGGGTAACCTGATCGAGCAATTTCCGGCTGCTGGCGCTGAAGCTAACGTTAGAAACTGTCAGGGGGAGTAGCGGATTGGTATCGACCGTGGTGGCTACAGAGCTGACTGTGCTGGAGTCCGGGTTACATCGAACCCGTTGCGCAAGGTTACTCATGCGGCCAGCCGCTCTCGCATACCCAGCACAACCGCATTGATCATCAGCGCGATGGTCAGCAGGATTGCACCCAGCGCCAGCGCCAGTGCCAGGTCGCCCTTGGAGGTTTCCAGTGCAATCGCCGTTGTCATGACGCGGGTCAGATGGTTAATGTTGCCGCCGACGATAATCACCGCCCCCACTTCAGAAATCGCACGGGCAAAGCCGGCAGCGGCGACTGTGAACAGGCTCGCCTGGCAGTCGCGCAACAGGGTGAATATGGCGCGATGCCACGGAATGCACAGCGACTGGAACAGTTCCTGACATTCAACCCAGCGATCGTCGATCACCTGTCGGGAAAGCGCTGCCACAATCGGCAGGATCAAAAAAGTTTGGGCAATTATCATTGCACCGGGTGTATACAGCAGCTGCAGCCAGCCAAGCGGCCCGGCATTCGACAGCAGCATGTAGATAATCAAGCCGAGCACCACCGGAGGCATGCCCATCAATGTGTTGATCACAAGGTTGATTGCCCATCTACCCCGAAATCTCTGCGTGGCCAGCAGGGCGCCCAAAGGAAGCCCCAGCATGCAGGCAATCAACGTGGCGGTAATGCTGACGCGCAGGGACAGCAGTACAATCTCAAGCAGCGTGGCGTCTCCGGTGACAACCAGATGCCAGGCATGAGCAAAGGACTGTTGCATTGTCTGCATTTTTTTCGAAAATTAGCCGCGTTGGCGAGATTCTCGGAAATTTTGCCTAAATATGCAGTAACTGGCAATCAGTTTGCTTTCGCTTCGAGACGGTTTTCGGAATCCAAGGGCTTGTGGCGCTACTCAACCCGCTTAATCCCTCTGGTTCGCTAGCGCAGTAGGTTGAGGAATTCGTTGCGGGTGTTGATATCTTTTTTAAACCGCCCAAGCATGACCGACGTGGTCATTGTGGAGTTTTGCTTTTGCACGCCGCGCATCATCATGCAAAGATGGCGTGACTCGACAACCACGCCGACTCCCTGGCCCGCCGTGACTTCCTGTACTGCGTCGGCAATCTGTTTGGTGAGGTTCTCCTGGATTTGCAGCCGACGCGCGAACATGTCCACTATCCGGGCGATTTTTGACAAACCCAATACTTTGCCCTGCGGCAGATACGCGACGTGGCACTGACCAATAAACGGCAGCATGTGGTGTTCGCACATCGAATACAGCTCGATATTCTTCACGATGACCATTTCGTCGCTGTCTGATTCGAAAACAGCATTGTTAACAATCTCGTCGAGTGTCTGGTTGTAGCCCTGTGTTAAAAAGCTCATGGCCTTAGACGCACGTTCGGGAGTTTTTAAAAGCCCTTCGCGTCCGGGGTCTTCACCGATTTGCTCGATAAGTTTTTTGAATTCGTTTTGCAAAAGATTGTCCGAAGCTTTGGTTGATGTCCTGTGAGGGTGCGGTAACTGTTGCCGAGCGGGCGACCGGAGCATACTGCTCGCCTGAAGTCGCGCCAGATTTGAGCCGACCCAAGTATGCCACGTGGTGTTAGAAGGTGGTGTGAGAATATGGCGCTTAGTTGTGACACGTTGTTGCTCAGAGCCGTGCTCTGGATGTGGATCCGTACGCTTATTGCCGTGCGTATAGCAACGTATTAAAAACAGCGGTTCCGTTGAGCCGCTAAACCCGGATTTCTACCTATGATCATTGTGCTCTGCTGGATTGCGATTGTGCTGGCGGCGATTTTCACGCTGGCGCGGTTTTCCCACAATCTGAAGACCATTACCATCGTATTTGGTGTTGCGCTTGCGGCATTGACTCTGACCGGCCTGATTGGCGGCGTAGTCGCACTGGTGGTTTGGCTGATCGGTATTGTCGCGGCTGTTGTGATCAACGTTGAATCGGTGCGACTGAAAGTACTCAGCACGCCGTTGCTCGGTTACGTTCGGCGGGTGCTGCCGCCGATGTCTCAGACCGAGCGTGATGCGATCGAAGCCGGCACCGTTTGGTGGGAGGCGGAGCTGTTTCGTGGCAATCCGGACTGGTCAAAGCTGATGTCGACACCGGCGGCATCGTTGTCGGCCGCAGAACAGGCGTTTCTCGACGGCCCCACGAATGAGCTGTGCGCCATGCTCGATGACTGGGAGATCACCTACGAGCACAACGATCTGCCGCCCCACATCTGGGATTTCATCAAAAAGAACAAGTTCTTTGGCATGGTTATCCCGGAGGAATACGGTGGGCTCGGGTTCAGTGCGTACGGCCACTCGGCCGTCGTCACCCGTATTTCAGCTCGCAGCGTGACTGCCGGTTCCACCGTCATGGTGCCAAATTCCCTCGGCCCTGCTGAACTGCTGCTGCACTACGGTACCAAGGAGCAGAGGGACTATTACCTGCCGCGGCTCGCGGTTGGCGAAGAGCTACCGTGTTTTGCGCTGACCGGGCCAACGGCCGGTTCTGACGCGGCATCGATCCCGGACATGGGTGTTGTGTGCCGGCAAATGCACGAGGGCAAAGAGATGCTCGGCATGCGTGTCAGCTGGAACAAGCGCTACATAACGCTTGGCCCGGTGGCGACGTTGTTGGGGCTGGCTTTCAAGGCATTCGACCCTGATCATCTGCTCGGCGACGAGGAAGATCTCGGTATCACTTGCGCGCTGATTCCGACAAATACACCCGGTGTTCAAATCGGGCGCCGTCACTTTCCGCTGAATCAGGGCTTTATGAATGGCCCTAACAGCGGCACCGACGTTTTTGTGCCGATGTCGTGGATTATTGGCGGACAGGATAACCTTGGCAAAGGCTGGCGCATGCTAATGGAGTCGCTGTCGACCGGGCGTGGTATTTCCCTGCCATCGTCGGGTGCTGCGGCTGGCATGGCAGCCGCGCGCTTTACCGGCGCCTATGCGCGTGTACGCAAGCAATTTAATATTCCCATCGGCCAATTCGAGGGAGTCGAGGAGGCGCTCGCACGTATTGGCGGGTTTACCTACCTGATGGATTCCGGACGCCAGCTAACCTGTGCAGCGCTTGATCAGGGCGAACGCCCGTCGGTTGCCAGCGGAATTCTTAAGTACTTCAACACCCATCACATGCGCGATGTCATCAATGATGCGATGGATGTGCACGGCGGCAAGGGGATTTGTATGGGGCCGTCTAACTATCTCGCCAGAGCCTATCAGGGCGTGCCGGTTGGTATCACCGTCGAGGGTGCAAACATCCTGACGCGAAGCATGATCGTGTTCGGCCAGGGAGCGATGCGCTGTCATCCGCATCTGGTCGAGGAAATCGAAGCCGCCTCACTCGAAACCAACACGGAAGAGCAGGCCGCTGAGGCCCTGGCAAAGTTCGATGCTGCACTGGTTGGGCACATTACCTACGCCATCAAGAGTGGTGCTGAGGCGATGTTTCACGGGCTGACTCGTGGCAGATTCGCGGCGTCACCGGTTTCCGGCCCAACCGCGAAGTATTTTCGCCGTCTGGCGCGCATGAGCGCCGGCTATTCTTTTCTCGCTGATTTCACCCTATTGTTTCTCGGCGGTGCGCTGAAGCGTAAAGAAAAGCTGTCTGGCCGGTTCGCTGATGGTCTGATTCACATGTACATGGCATCAGCGGTGCTGAAGCGTTTCGAGGACGACGGCAGGCCCGAGGCTGATTTGCCGCTGATGGAGTGGGGAGCCAAGCACTGTATCTACCAGACTCAGGTTGCGCTTGATCAGATTCTGCGCAATTTTCCAAACCGCTGGGTTGGGATTATCCTGCGCGGCGTTATCTTCCCGCTCGGACGCCGCTTTCGCACCCCTAATGATCGGCTTGGCCATAAAGTGGCGAAGGTGTTGCTACAGCCGGGCGAGTCGCGCGATCGCCTGACCCATGGTATCTACAATTCGGCCGATCCGGATGATGTGACAGGTTGCCTGGAAGTTGCGATGCAACTGGTAATCCAGGCCGATGAGGTTGAGCGCGAGCTGCGCGACAAAGGCTTCAGAAAACCTGACACAGTCGACTACGATACATGGGTAGGGGAGTTATCAGCGAAGGGCGAATTGAGCAGCGAACAGGCTGACCTGTTGCGCCGCGCGTGCCAGGCGACGTATAAAGTCATTATGGTCGACGACTTCCCCAACGACTTTCTGCAGGCGGCAATGCCGGGCGCGGATTCCGGTTCGCGTGTGGAATCAACCGGGGTAGCTGCGGGCTGAGCGGCGATCGTCGCTCAAAATGGCTTTAGTGGCCGGCTTCTACATTGAAACCTGCATCACAGTCGCCATAATTAGTTTGCGTGGCGCAAGCGTGCAGCCTGGGATCTTCGCCTGTCGAATCAATACCCTAGCGCCGTTTTCGGGGCCTGCCCCCGGTTGCCGTCAGAGCAGGGACTATTCAGGTGTTAAACATAATGTCGAAAGTATTAACGTAAGGTTATATGTCTGACAAAGAGTTTTCCGAAGATACCGGAACGGCAGTTGAAGTTGCCAAGCCGGCACTTAAGAAACCACCGATGTACAAGGTGTTTCTGTTGAACGACGATTACACTCCAATGGAGTTCGTCGTGATGGTGCTGGAAAGCTTTTTCTCAATGGATCGGGAGAAGGCGACTCAGGTGATGCTTCATGTCCACAGTCGGGGGAAGGGTGTTTGCGGTGTGTTTACGCGAGAGGTCGCGGAAACAAAGGTTGTCCATGTGAATCAGTTTTCACGTGACAATCAGCATCCTTTAATGTGTGATATGGAAGAAGCGTAACCTGCGTAGTTAAAGATAATAAAAAATAAATAACCAGAGAGAGAACTGTGGGATGTTGAGTAAAGAACTCGAATTCACACTGAACAACGCTTTTAAAGAAGCTCGAGAAAAGCGTTACGAGTTTATGACAGTCGAGCACTTGCTACTCGCATTGCTGGACAACCCAACGGCAGCTCAGGTGCTGAGAAGCTGTGGTGGTGATCTGGAAACACTGCGTGTGGAACTCGTTGAGTTCATCGACGAGAACACGCCACTGCTGGACGACTCCGACAACCGCGAGACACAGCCTACGCTGGGTTTTCAGCGCGTGTTGCAGCGCGCGGTGTTCCACGTACAGTCTTCCGGCAAGAAGGAAGTCACCGGTGCGAACGTGCTGGTTGCTATTTTCGGCGAGCAGGACTCTCACACGGTTTACCTGCTTAACAAGCAGAACGTCACCCGTCTCGACGTGGTGAACTACATCTCGCACGGTATCTCCAAGATACCGGACGAAGACAAGAATGAGATCGAAGACTTGTCCAGTGAGGCTGGCACTGAGGAATCAGAAGCCGAAGCGTCGCCGCTCGACAAGTACTCAACCAATCTCAACCTCAAGGCGAAAGAGGGCAAGATCGATCCCCTCATTGGCCGTGAGAAAGAAATCGAGCGCTCGGCTCAAATCCTCTGCCGACGCCGCAAGAACAACCCTCTGCTGGTGGGTGAGGCCGGTGTGGGCAAGACAGCTATCGCCGAGGGCCTGGCACTTAAGATCGTCGAAGGCGATATGCCGGAAGTACTGCTGGAAAGCACTATCTATTCGCTGGATCTGGGCGCGCTGGTTGCCGGTACCAAGTACCGCGGTGACTTTGAAAAGCGTTTGAAAGCGGTGCTCGGTCAGCTTCAGAAAGAAGATGGCGCTATTCTTTTCATCGACGAAATCCACACCATCATCGGTGCCGGGGCTGCCTCGGGTGGCGTTATGGACGCTTCTAACCTGATCAAGCCGATGCTGGCATCCGGTGAGCTCAAGTGCATTGGCTCGACCACTTATCAGGAATACCGCGGCATCTTCGAGAAAGATCGTGCACTGTCACGACGTTTCCAGAAAGTTGACGTGACCGAGCCTACCGTGTCCGAGACTGTTGAAATACTCAAAGGGCTCAAAGGTAACTTCGAGACGTTCCACGACGTAAAGTACTCCAGCAACGCGCTGAAAGCCGCTGCAGAGTTGTCTGACCGCTACGTCAACGATCGATTCCTGCCCGACAAAGCCATCGACATCATCGATGAAGCCGGTGCCAGTCGCAGGCTGCAGGCCAAGCAGGGCAAGAAGACCATCGGCGTCAAAGAGATCGAGACCATTGTCGCCAAGATTGCGCGTATTCCGGAGAAGAGTGTTTCTTCTACCGACATGGAAAAGCTGCGCAACCTGGGTCGCGACCTGAGCATGCTGGTATTTGGTCAGGATCCGGCAATCGAACAATTGTCGTCGGCAATCAAGATGTCAAGATCCGGGCTTGGGCCTGAAGATCGTCCCATTGGCAGCTTCCTGTTCGCCGGACCTACTGGTGTTGGTAAGACAGAGGTGACCAAGCAGTTGGCAAAAGTGCTGGGAATTGAGTTTCTGCGCTTCGATATGTCGGAGTACATGGAGCGTCACACCGTATCGCGACTGATCGGTGCGCCTCCCGGGTACGTTGGCTACGATCAGGGCGGTCTGCTGACCGATGCCGTAATACAAACACCGCACTGTGTGTTGCTGCTCGACGAGATCGAAAAGGCACACCCGGATGTGTTCAATCTGCTGCTGCAGGTGATGGACCACGGGACACTTACCGACAACAACGGTCGCAAGGCGGACTTCCGTAACGTTATTCTGGTGATGACTACTAACGCCGGTGCCGAGTCAATCAGCCGTCCGAGCCTGGGCTTTACGGTGCAGGATCACTCAAGCGATGGTATGGAGGCGATCAACAAGTTCTTCACACCGGAGTTCCGCAACCGTATCGACAGCATTATTCAGTTCGCTCCGCTGAACAAGAGCACCATCCTCAACGTGGTGGACAAGTTCCTGTTCGAACTGGAGTCACAGCTGAACGAAAAGAATGTCATGATCGATGTGGCCGACTCTGCCAAGAGCTGGCTGGCTGAACACGGCTTTGATGTGAAAATGGGTGCCAGGCCGATGAGCCGGGTTATTCGTGAAAACATCAAGAAGCCGCTGGCTGACGAGATTCTATTCGGTACTCTGTCGAAGGGTGGCAAAGTGCGGGTAGAGCTCGATGAGTTTGGTGAGCTGACATTCGACATTGAAAACGCGGAAGAAACTGCGTAATCATGACCACAGTGCGTCGCTGATGCAGGCGGCGCCTGAAAGGCGAGCACGGTAAAGGCCCTGAGTTAACTCAGGGCCTTTTTTATTTGCTTTTGTAGTAGTTGTCGGAAATCGACGATGTTACGGCGAGATCGGTATTAACCGACCTGGAACAAAAACCCGGGGTTGGTTTAGCGGCTACGGTACGTGATCCGGCCTTTGGTCAGGTCGTAAGGAGTCATTTCAACCGTTACTTTGTCACCGGTTAAAATTCTGATGTAGTGCTTACGCATCTTTCCAGAGATGTGCGCGGTCACAACGTGGCCGTTGTCCAGTTCCACACGAAACATGGTGTTTGGCAGTGTGTCAACCACAGTGCCTTCCATTTCAATAGCTTCTTCTTTTGCCATCCAATATCTTCTTTTTGCCGACAGGTGCCGCGGGCTGTACTGGCAGTGCCGGGCGCATGTCGTCGGTTTACATGAAAGCCCGCTTGTGCGCGAGCATTATCAACATATATGCCAATCGTGCAAGTTTAAAGTCAGTAGCTCGTTATTGGAAACATTTTGTTGCAATTATGTTGTTTTGAGTTCAGGGTCTTGCCCTGATCTCGGTGTGGCTGGCGACAAGCCTGCGGTGCTCGCAGCTGCGTTGCAGGTTTGAGAGCACACAATAGGCAGTATTCATCACGCCAATGCCCTACAATTGTCTGCTAAAGCCCAATCAATAATGTTCCAAGAGAACGAGCGTCAGAACTCATAATGCATTGCCCTGTACAGCGAAAACCGAAAACCACAGAACGCTTCGGCAATCTGATGGAGCTGTATGAGCGCAACTACGTGCAGTTGAGGCTGCTGATTCCTGACCTCAGGCGTGGCCCGATCACCACGACGATTTCGCAGGTGCCCGGTTGCATGACGCTGTATCTGCAACTGACGGAACAAAGCCCGTACACCTCAACGCTTAGGCTGACGTATCGATTTATCGAAACAGCTAGCGATGGTCAGAAAGTTCGTGCAATGGCGGAGCCGGATCTGACTATTCGCGTTTATCACGACGCTCGATCGGCCGAGGTTATGAGTGGGCTGTTGCACGGGCAGCAGCATCCGCGCAAAACCCGAGGCCTTGACGGTTCATGGCATCTGAACCGGTTTCTATATAAGTGGCTGCGCTACCTGCTGTATCGCGGCCATGGTTTTCGTCTTAGCGAACAGCCGCAGTCATCTCTAACACCGCAACCGAATTCATCTGCCTGATTGCAGACGTTACTTTTTATCCCGGATTGCAGGCCTTTTGCACCACCGTCTGGTGGTCGCGCAGCTGCAGAATGGCTTTGTCCATTTGCTTGTCTGTCACGGCCTGGGCGAACTGGCTCTCCAGCAACACCATTTTCTGACGCGCATTAACACACGGCGTACTGGTGCGAGCGGTAACTACTGCGTTGGCAGCCTCGCTGATCTCGGCCTTTTTTGTCGCTTTTGCTGTTGGGTTTGGATCATCTGCGTAGCGCACCGGTTTCCACGGTTTGACCGGTGCTGCTGGTTTTGCTGATGCGGGTGGGTGCAGTGGTGCTACGCCATTTTTCGGCAATGTCCTGGCCGCAACCGGTGCAGCAGCCGGCTGTGACACTGCAGGGGTCGCTGCAGTGGTTGGCTGTGAGGCAGCGGGTGTGCTGGCAGTTTTTGCCGGCTCTGTTGTAGTACTCTGGCTGGCAGGTGCTGAGAGGGGTTGCAGGTCCGGGCCGACAAGCTGATAGGCTACGCCGTCTGGCGGTGGGTCAGGGGAGTAGGTTGGTGTACCATCCTTGCCTGTCCACTGGTACAGATTACTGGCCAGTAGTGACGATGGTGCCGCGGCCATGATTGTCAGGCCGCTGGCCAGTATGAATACCGCTGAAACTCGCCGCATGTCATCGCATCCTGTTTTGTTAATCGATAGCTGTCGCACGAAAGCACTGTCTGTGCCGACTTCCGGTGCAGTTACCGCGCCTGGGCTCTTTGTCTCGTGCGGCCGGCTACCGTGTGTGCCTGCTGCGGAATGGTTATGAGTGCCAATTTGTGGGGTAATCTGGTCTGGGTCGGGCTGGGCGGGGCCTCGGGTGCCATGCTGCGATACCTGGTGGTGGCGCTCGCGTCGCAGCCGGGGTTTGCATTTCCGCTAGGCACGCTCATTGTCAACACTGTCGGTTCGTTGCTGATCGGATTGCTGGCGGGCTATCTGTTGCACTCCGACGCATCACACGGACGCCTTTTTTTCCAGACCGGATTGCTCGGTGCTTTCACTACATTTTCGGCTTTTTCACTGGATACGCTGGTGCTGTGGCAGCAGGGTTTTTGGCGGCTGGCGCTAGCGAACGTGCTGATCAGTGTATTTCTGTGCCTGCTGGCCGTGGCGATCGGTTTCGCTGCCTCGAGCCATTTCACCGATTAATACCCGGCAGCCGCGTTGGCGCTTGCTGGCAACTCCCGAACAATGAGCGATATTGGCTGCTGCTATTGTGAGCTTAGTTGCTATAATCCACGATTTGAATAAGGGCTGTTCTAACCCAGATGCTTGACGCAAAACTGTTTCGCGCCGATCTCGACTGGCTGGCAAAAGAGCTGGCACGGCGCGAGTACGTGTTGGATATTGAGGTGGTCAATTCCCTCGAAGAACGTCGTCGGGATTTGCAAACCAAAACCCAGGAACTGCAAAGCCAGCGCAATCAGCGATCGAAAGAAATCGGCGCTGCCAAGGCCCGCGGTGATGACATCGAACCGCTGCTGGCTGAAGTGAACGATATGGGCGATGAGCTCAAGCGTTGCGAGCACGACCTCGCCGAGTTGCAGGGCAAGCTGCAGTCGATCAGTTTGTCAGTGCCAAACCTGCTCGATGCGTCTGTGCCAAATGGCAAATCGGAAGATCAAAATGTTGAGGTGCGGAGCTGGGGCGAGCCACGCCAATTTGATTTCGACGTTAAAGACCATGTTGATCTGACCAGCGATCTTGCACGTGACGGTGCGCTCGACTTTGACAGCGGCGCGTTACTGACAGGTTCTCGCTTTACGGTGATGCGCAACGAAATAGCGCGTCTGCACCGAGCGCTCGCGCAGTTTATGTTGAATCAGCACACCACTCAGCACGGCTACACGGAAATCAATGTTCCGTTTATCGTCAATGCCGACTCGCTGACCGGCACTTCGCAGCTGCCCAAGTTCGCCGAAGATCTTTTCGCACTGGAGGGTGACAATGGTTACTACCTCATTCCAACCTCCGAGGTACCTCTGACCAACCTGGTACGGGATAAGATTTTAAGTCCGGATGATCTGCCGATCATGATGACCGCGCATACCCCGTGTTTTCGCTCTGAAGCAGGTTCGTATGGTAAAGATACACGCGGCATGATCCGGCAACATCAGTTCGAGAAGGTAGAGCTGGTGCATATCGTACATCCGGAAAAATCGTGGGAGGCGCTGGAGGCGCTAACGGGTCATGCAGAAACCATTTTGCAAATGCTGGAACTTCCTTACCGCGTAATGACGCTATGCAGCGGTGACACAGGCTTCGCCGCTGCCAAGACATACGACATCGAAGTGTGGCTGCCCGGCCAGGATGCGTATCGGGAGATCTCATCCTGTAGTAACTGTACGGATTTTCAGGCACGCCGTATGAAATCCAGGTTTCGCAATGCTGATGGCAAGACAGAGTTGGTCCACACACTGAACGGCTCCGGCCTTGCGGTAGGGCGAACACTGGTGGCCATTCTGGAAAATAATCAACAACAGGATGGCAGTATCAGCGTACCTGCTGCTTTACAGCCCCTGATGGGAACAGAGGTCATACTAAAGCCAGCATAGCTTCCCATTGAATTCGAAAAAGATATTTCTTAATGGTTGCTGCGCTAATTCCTTTTGAGCCATACCATTTTTAGACTGGATATTTCGGCTTGCCCAAATTGTCAGGGTGAGCCCGCGTGACACTATTTGAAACGTTTGCCAACGCCAGCCTAATCGGCTGTTGTTACCTGTAAAACTTTCCTCGCTGAGAATCGTACATCGCGAACCGGCTATGCGTTTTAAAAGCACAACCACAAAGCGAACGATTTTTTTATTTGTTGCGCGTTGATAACGCGAATACATTTAATTGTCCAAAGTCTATGGTGCCTGGACAATTAATTCAGATCCTTTGCCTTATGGATCTATAAAACTAATTTTAGCTGGTTGACGTTTACGTAAACGTAAATATAATGGCCCGCGTTCGCCGCAGTTTTTCGAGGAAAATACCTTTGTGTCTGTCGACACCGTTAGCCAATCTGATGCACTCACGTATAAACTCCTGTACGGTTCAATAGTGACTGGATTCAATTTGTCGTGCGATCGACAATGCGTCTCACACACGAACGGGTACACTTGGGTTGCAGCAGAATGGTTGGCCGAGGTATGCAGTGGCAGAGATACAGCTGTGAATATGCCCAGAATAAACGAGCCGGCATCATGACGGCTACCGAGGAGAAAAGCCGATGACGTCAGCCGCTGACACTTCAGCGCAGGCATTCAGTGCGGAAATCATGGCCAAAGGAGACACAACGTTTCCGTGGCTGCTCGCAGGTCACGTGCGCGTACGACCCAACCGCGCCGCCATCCGCGAAAAGTATCTCGGTATCTGGCAGACACTCACCTGGTCTGAATTTGACGCATTGTCACGTGAATTCGCCGGCGGGCTGGCCGAACTGGGAGTGAAGCGCGGCGACAATGTAGCGGTTATCGGAGACAACCGCCCGCGACTGTATGCGGCAATGATGGCAATCCAAATGCTCGGGGCGATACCAGTGCCCTTGTACCAGGATGCCGTTGCAGCAGAGATGGTGCATTTTTTCAACAATGCGGAAATGGCGCTCGCGATAGTAGAAGACCAGGAGCAGGTCGACAAGCTGCTGGAAATACAACCTGAGTGTCCAGTGCTCCGGACCATTGTCTATGACGATCCGCGAGGCATGCGTGATTACACCGAAAATTTTCTGATCTCCGGCGACGCCCTTCGCGAACAGGGTCAGGCCTTTAATTCGCAAAACGCTTCCTACGTGCAGGAACAGATCGACGCCGCCAGTGCTGATGACGCGGCGGGAATGTTCTCGACCTCAGGCACCACCGGCGTACCCAAGGGTGTGGTGCATACTCATCGCAGCCTGATCACGATGTCGCGGGTTGCATCAGAACTTGAAGGCCTCACTGATAAAGAAGAAACACTCGCCTACATGCCGGTAGCATGGATCGGTCAGAATATTTTCTCCTACGCACAGTGGTTCGTGAACGGTTATGTAGTTAACTGCCCGGAGTCGGCAGAGACTGTCGCGACGGATCTGCGTGAGATCGGGCCCACCTACTACTTTGCACCACCGCGTGTTTTTGAGGGCCTGCTAACACAAGTCACTATCCGCATGCAGGATGCGTCGAAGCTCAAACGCCGCATGTTTGATAAGTACATGCAGGTTGCCCGTGATGTTGGCGAGCGCATAATTAACGGCGATACCAGTGTCAGCTTCGGTGAAAAGCTTAGTTACCGAATTGGGGATTTTCTGGTGTATGGCCCGCTGCGAAATGCACTTGGGTTCAGTAATGTAAAACTTGCCTACACCGCGGGTGAAGCCATTGGCCCCGACCTGTTTACTTTCTATCGCTCGCTGGGCATCAACCTCAAGCAGCTATATGGGCAGACAGAAACCGCGGTCTTTGTTTGCGTTCAGCCCGATGGTGAGGTACGTGATGACACCGTTGGACCAGTCATCGACGGTGCCGAGGTGCGCACCGATGATTCCGGTGAGATCCTCGTGCGCAGCCCGGGGTTACTGCGGGAGTACTACAAAAACCCTGTGGCGACTGCAGAAGCCAAGGACGCCGGGGGCTGGTATCGGACCGGTGACGCCGGATTTATCGACAGTGACGGTCACCTGAAGATTATTGATCGTGCGACAGACGTTGGAAAGCTGGCCAACGGGGAGATGTTTGCCCCCAAGTACATTGAAAACAAGCTGAAGTTTTTTCCTTATATCAAGGAAGCCGTCGCGGTGGGTGATGGACGCGACCGTGTGATGGCGATGTTAAATATCGACTTTCCCGCCTGCAGTAACTTTGCTGAACGGTCGAACTTGCCGTTTGCGGGCTATATCGATCTTGCCAGTCGGGATGAAATCTACCAGATGGTTGCCGACTGCGTTAACAAGGTGAACCAGGATCTGGCCAGTGACAAGATGATGTCCGCATCGCAAATCCACCGTTTTTTGATCCTGCATAAGGAGCTCGATGCTGATGACGGTGAGCTCACGCGCACCAGTAAGGTTCGCCGTGGCTTCATTGCCGATCGTTACAGTCCGCTGATTGATGCGCTGTATGGTGGCAAGACCGAGGAACACATCTCGACTGAAGTAACCTTCGAAGACGGACGCAAAGGCGCGGTTGCAGGGCACGTCAAGATCCGTGACGCCGAATTGGTTGGGGCAGCAGCATGACTGAACGCAGTGAACTACTGCTTGACGTGAAAGACATCTCGCTGTCTTTCGGCGGCGTCAAGGCCATTACCGATGTCTCTTTCAATGTGCTGAAGGGCGAGGTGCGGGCGATAATCGGCCCGAACGGCGCTGGTAAGACGTCGATGCTTAACTGCATTAACGGCTTTTACCACCCACAGGTCGGCACGATCAGTTACAAGGGCGAGGTACGTAAAGCGATGCGTCCCTATGTGGCCGCTAGTCAGGGCATTGCACGCACCTTTCAAAATGTCGCGCTGTTTCGAGGTATGACCACACTGGACAACATCATGTCGGGCCGCACGTTGCGTATGAAACGTGGCTTTTTCTGGCAGATGTTTCGCCACGGGCCGGCGCTTGCCGAGGAGGTCGAGCACCGCAAGCGGGTAGAGGAGATCATCGACTTTCTCGAAATCCAGTCAATACGAAAAACGCCGGTTGGCCGATTGCCGTACGGACTGCAGAAGCGGGTTGAGCTGGCGCGCGCGCTGGCGATGGAGCCTGAATTGCTACTGCTGGACGAGCCTATGGCCGGGATGAACCAGGAAGAGAAAGAAGACATGAGTCGATTCATCCTGGACGTGAACAACGAGTTCGGTACCACGGTAACCCTTATCGAACACGACATGGGTGTTGTCATGGATCTGTCCGACCGTGTGGTTGTGCTCGACTACGGCAAGAAGATCGCCGATGGCACACCCGAAGAAGTACAGAACGATCAGACTGTCATCGACGCCTACCTTGGCGTCTCACACTAGGAGCGGTTGATGGAATTGCTGCATTCAATATTCATCGGCCCGTTCGTCGACATGTTCGGCGACCTGAGCTTCCTTATCCAGGTTTTATGGGAAGGCTTTGTTCAGGGCACCCTTTACGCGCTGATCGCTTTGGGCTTTGTATTGATTTTTAAAGCCTCTGGCGTATTCAACTTCGCACAGGGAATCATGGTGGTGTTTGCGGTGCTGGCACTGGTGGGGCTATATGAGGCCGGTGTACCAGCGTGGCTGGCCCTGATACTCACCATCGGCATCATGGGGCTGCTGGCCATCGGGATTGAAAGGGTGGTGTTGCGGCCACTGGTGAATCAGCACGATGCCATCTTGCTGATGGCGACTATTGGTCTTGCGCGCTTCCTGTCCGGCGCTGGTCAGTTCATTTTTGGCGGTGAAAACAAGGCCATGATCACCGAGGAACTTGGACTTCCCACAGGTTCGTCGGAGGCGGAAATGTTCGGTGGTGTGGTGTTCTTCGAACATCTCGATATCGCGGCGGTCTTCATTGCCGGCCTGCTGGTTGCGGCACTAGCGGTTTTCTTCTCGAAGACACGAATCGGGCGTGCTTTGCGCGCGGTTGCGGACGATCATCAGGCAGCTTTGTCGGTGGGCATCTCACTGAACCAGATCTGGGCGATCGTCTGGTTTGCCGCGGGTATCGTGGCGCTGGTTACCGGCATCATGTGGGGCGCGCGCTCCGACGTTTCTTTTGCTCTGGAGATCATTGCCCTCAAAGCACTTGCGGTTCTTATCATTGGCGGTTTCACCTCGATCCCCGGTGCAATTATCGCCGGTATCATCGTCGGTATCGTCGAAAAGCTGTTCGAAATTTACTGGGGATCGCTGCTCGGCGGAGGTGTCGAGGCGTGGTTCGCATACATTGTCGCACTGATTTTTCTGCTGTTCAGACCGCAGGGTCTGTTCGGCGAAAAGATCATCGAACGCGTATAGGCCCGCAGGAGTCCTGACATGTTTTATAGAGAAGCTGGCCAGTTCAAAACTGATTACAAATCGGATTCCGCTGTCTTTCCGATACTTCAGGATCGCATCGGTGTCGCCTTTATGATCTTCGTGGCACTGGTCGTGGTGCCGCTGTACGGGGCGTATTCGTCCGGTGGTGAGTTCTTTTTAAACGGCGTCATGATTCCGTTCATGATTTTCGCGCTTGTGACTATCGGTCTGAATATTCTGATGGGCTATGCAGGCCAGCTGTCACTGGGTACCGGTGCGTTCACCGGTGTCGGTGCCTATGCCTGTTATAAGCTGATCAGCCATTTCCCCGAATTGAATCTGATCGTCGCTGTACTACTGTCAGGCTTTTTTGCCGCCGCGGTGGGCATCATATTCGGTCTGCCTTCATTGCGGATCAAAGGTCTTTATCTGGCTGTGACGACTTTGGCTGCCCAGTTTTTTCTGGAGTGGCTATTCATTCGCTGGGAATGGCTTTACAACTATGACCCATCCGGCGCCCTTATCGTGCCGGACATCAAGGCATTCGGCGTTATCATCGCCGGGCCTTCAGCCAATGCGGTGGTCAAGTACATAGTCGTCACGTTGATTGTTATCGCTATGACCTGGGTTGCGTCCAACGTAATTCGCGGGCGCATCGGTCGATCCTGGATGATGATTCGTGACATGGACATTGCGGCAGAGCTAATGGGAGTACGGCCGCTCGCAGCCAAGCTCTCGGCGTTCGCGATGTCCTCATTCTACTGCGGTGTTGGCGGTGCTATGATGGTCTTCTTCTGGCTCGGTGCTGCCGAAGTAGAGAGCTTCGACATCAATCACTCCTTTCTGTTTCTGTTCATGGTGATCATCGGTGGAATGGGTAGTCTGGTCGGATCGTTTCTGGGGGCCGCCTTTATCTGGGTGCTGCCAATTATTATCAAGTTTCTTCCGGCGATGATCGGGATCGAAATTTATCCTTCAACCGTCGAGCATATCAACCTGATGATCATCGGCGGGCTCATCGTGTTCTTTCTCGCAGTTGAGCCGAACGGACTGGCGCGCCTGTGGCAACTGGCTAAGGAAAAGCTGAGGGTATGGCCGTTTCCGTATGCTTAAAATGCGCACCAGCGAATTGCACTCAGCTGCATTCATTCTGCAAAATGCTGGTCACGTGTGATCGCGCGCACCTTGCAGCGCTGATCCCGCTCGGCATTGGCAGACTACGTAAAGTAGTCATAATGCGCTTCAGAATAGAAAACCGGGCCGTTCTATTCTGTTTAATAAATTGGCTCAACGCCCGCAAAGCGGGCCCTAGGAGGCATATTTTATGAAAACCAAACTTCTCTTGGCAGGCCTGGCTAGTGCACTGGCGATTACGTCTGCACCGGTCTCTGCAGAACTGCTGGTTCCGCACCTGACTTATCGTACAGGGCCTTTCGCGGGTAACGGCATCGTGTTTGCCAACGGTTTCTACGATTACATGACCATGCTGAACGAACGCGACGGCGGCATTGGCGGCGTAAAAGTCAACGTAGAAGAGTGCGAGACCGGCTATAACGCACAGAAGGGTGTTGAGTGTTATGAGTCGACCAAGGGACGCAATCCCCTCATCACTATTCCTAACTCAACCGGTATCACGCTGCAGTTAATTCAAAAAGCAGCAGTGGACGAGATTCCTCTTCTGTCTGCCGGTTACGGGCTGTCCGCAGCTGCGGTCGGTGAGAAATTTCCATGGATCTTCAATGCTCCCACGACCTACTGGGGCCAGATGTCAGCCATTTTGAGCTACATCGGTGAGTTGGAAGGCGGCGGGATGGAAAATCTTAGCGGCAAGAAGATCGGCTTCATTTACCTCGACGTGGGCTACGGCCGTGAGCCATTGCCGCTGCTGGAGACACTATCCGAACAGTACGGGTTTGAAGTGCTCAAGGTGCCGGTAGGTGCGAAGGAAATGCAGAATCAGTCATCACACTGGTTAACCGTTCGTAAAGAGCGGCCCGACTGGATGATCATGTGGGGCTGGGGCGCTATGAATTCCACCGCGATCAAAGCAGCAGCCAAGATTCGCTTCCCGATGGATCGCTTTATTGGTAACTGGTGGTCGAGTGCTCACGTGGACATGAAGGGCCATGAGGAAGCTGCCAAAGGGTATCGCGGAGCAACCTTCTCTGCCAACGGCGACAGTTTTCCAGCGATTCAGGACATCATCAAGCATGTTATTGAGCCTGGAAAATCACAGACCGCTGATAAGGATACCGTCGGTAACGTCCTGTACAACCGAGGCGTTATCAACGCAATCCTGACTGCTGAAGCAATCACCATCGCGCAGAAGAATACCGGCAAAACTGACATTACAGGTGCCGACATGCGTGATGCACTTGAGCAGATCGATATGAATGCCGAGCGGCTGGCCGAGCTCGGGCTGGAAGGGTTCATGGAGCCGATCAAGATTTCCTGTGCCGAGCATGCCGGGTCCAATCCGGTGATCATGACACAGTGGAACGGTGAAGACTGGGAGAGCAACAAGGCTGTTCCGGTACTCAAAGATATTGTGGTTCCCGAACTGGAAAAAGCTGCCGAGCAGTACATTTCCGATAAGCCTGGCTGGACTACACAGACCTGCAGCTAGGTCGCCAAAAACAGCACGGTCGTTTCCCATTTATTATACGGGGGGCGACCGTGCTGATTAGTTTGTCGCCTGTTCCGCGTCGCCGCTGGTTTAGCCAGGGTAAGTGGGCCCGGTAGTTCATCAACTTGCCTGCTACCTTTGGGTTCAGGCCGTCAACGTGCAGCAAGCCAAACCGTGAGCGAAACTGAAAAAATTCTGTCGGTGAATAACATCGAGGTGATCTACGATCACGTCATACTCGTGCTGCGCGGTATTTCGATCGAGGTACCTCGGGGCAAAATCGTAGCCATTCTCGGTGCCAATGGCGCCGGCAAGACCACCACGCTCAAGGCTATTTCCAACCTGTTGCGCGCCGAGCGAGGCGACGTGACCAAGGGCAACATCGTTTTCGAGGGTGAGGAGATCCAGGATTCGACTCCCAACGCCCTGGTTCGCAAAGGGTGTATCCAGGTCATGGAGGGTCGGCATTGCTTCGAACACCTGACTGTCGAGGAAAACCTGATGACGGGTGCCTA
>CAYMFQ010000039.1:0-36361 GCA_964389335.1 uncultured Granulosicoccaceae bacterium | reverse complement strand
GCCGGCTCATCGTTTACTGGTTCCTGTGTTACTGGCTCTTGTGTTACTGGTTCCTGTGTTACTGGATCCTGTACAGGTTCCTGTGGCGCAGGCTCTTCCGGTGTTACCGGATCGGGGGCTGCAGCAGCACTCGACGGATAGAGTTGATCCAGATTCCACGTAGCGCCTTTCTCGTTACATCGATTACCGGTGTAGTCGCCAGTCGCTCGAGGTATGCCCGGGCATACTGATTCGTCTGCTGCATTGTTTGCAGGGCCATGACCACATTGCACCGTATTAAAATACAGGCGTCCCTGCGTCGAACCGTTACCAAAGGTTGATCTGATATCGGCGCATATTTCAGTTACTGGTTTGCGACCGTCGTTGGTATCAACGCTGACTGATGACAGCCCGTGATCAAAGTTGGTGTCGCAATAGCACTGCCCATCGACGGAGTAGGAATCGCTCCAGCCGGTTGCTCGTGTTGGGTCGGGTATGTTTTGCGCCAGGGCTGATGAGAAGAAACTACCAGCCATGATAAACGCAATAATGAGCGTTACACTGCTTAGCCGTTTAAGAAACATAGTGTGTTTTGTCAGTATTTGATGATTGGGCGTTTGCGTAGACGCGAGCGCTACTGGGCCTAGCAGTCGATCGCGAAGTATGCCGAACCTCGTCACAGCTTTGTTGAGAACTGGTTCATACTTTTCCGTCAAATCGCAAACTCGAAACATGAGTTTTCAATTGGTCATGTTGACTGGAAAATAGCCGGTAAATTCAGTTTCGCCGTTTCGGCAATGTAATGTTGCCTATTTGTAGCTATTGCAGCTCAAAATCTTTTACTTCAGGTGCATCATAAGAATAACGTTTTATATGAACACTGAGTAATGAGGGTGGAATACCCGAATCAGTGCCCAATACTTATGCGCTCGTAAAACGCAACAACTATCGGGTACGTCAAATTGAAAAGACTATTACTGGTTTGTCTTCTTTCATGTTCAGGCTATGCAACTGCACAAACACCGCTGTGCATTCACACTAACAGCGATGCAGATGGTGATGGCTGGGGATGGGAAGATGGTATGTCTTGTCAGGTAGCTGCACAGTCAGTTAGTACTGACAATTCAAATAGCAGTGGTAACAATGCAGACTTGTGTCCGGACTCGGATGGCGATGGCTGGGGTTGGTATAACGGTGCCAGTTGCAGAGTTACAACAACTGACACGAACAACTCGAACACTGAAGCCTGTATCGATTTTGACGGCGATGGCTGGGGGTGGGCAAACGGACAGAGTTGCCGAGTTGGTGGTAATGCAACCAACGATACACCAACAGCGATGCAGGCTGATGAATCGTGTGTTGATTACGACGGTGATGGCTGGGGCTGGGCCAACGGTCAAAGTTGCCAGGTGTCAGACGAGTCAACTAACAATAGCGCTGCGGATATCCAGGTAGATAACGAGGTGACTGATACCGGAACCGCTGCAACTGTTCCGAGTGACCAGAATGACGACAACTCAATCACCCCGGTCAGTCCACAACCACCGGTTGCCGCGGCAGTTGCATGCGATACGGTTTTGTCGTCAGGTGCGAATATTGTCAATGCAGTAGAGCGCAACAGTGGGACTATTTGTCTGCGTGCTGGCACCTATCAGGTAAATGAGCGGATTGATTTTAAAAATAATCAAACGCTGAGAGGGATGTCGGCTGCGAACCCACCAGTTGTTAGTGTCGCAGCAACACGCGGATTAACAACAACGCAGGTTCAAAATGTAACACTCGAAAACCTGGTCGTCGATGGGCAATCAACAGGCGCCCAGGAGTTTGCCATACTGGTAGGTACCGGCAGCCGCAACATTGCTATAAAAGATGTCGTTGTGCAGAACACCTTCGGTATCGGTATTGGCATAACTGGCTCAGATACAGTCAGCATAACTGATACAACGGTTCGAAACATCGGATTACACGAGCGGCTGCGACAAGCGGTATGGGTAACGACTGGCAGCAGGTCAGTTGCTATTGACGGCTTAACTGTGCTCGGCAGAGCTGATGATGTGGCAGGTGGTGATCACGCCATCACCTGTATCGACGGTGTACATGGTTTTACCGTTCGCAATAGTCGCTCTCAGTACGCTGGCTCCGGTGCCATTGCTATTAACAACTGTTCGCAAATCACCGTCACCAACAATGTGCTTATTTCCGGACGGGAGCACGGTGTTGATATCGTCAATGGCTCGACAGATGCGTTAGTTCAGAATAACAACATACGTGACTTTGACAGATCCGCCATGGTGTTCGATGACCACAGCTGGGACTGCGCTGGTTGTGGTTCAAACCCCACTCGTATTCGAGTGATTGGCAACACCATGGTGAACAACAATCAGGTCAGTCTGGCTCGCTGTCGTGGAATAGCGGTGGATCGGAATATGGTGGTCAATCCTGCCGATGCGCAGAAGGGGAGTAGTGACTGGGTGGAAGTGACTTCTGACAACACTGTCGATAGTGACTCAGCGCTCTACTGTGAGCACATTCACTAGGTACACATTCAACAGGTAATGGTTGTCCGGGGTTGCCAGATGCAACCCCGAAGCATGCTGGTTTGGCGATTAGTGAGCGTGTTGTGCGATCGCGCTTGAAATCGTTTCGACCTTTAACTCAGTGTTATCGTAAATGGTCTTAAACTGATCCACTTCCGGCACATCGGTATCGCGGAACAGGTATTCCAAGTGGCCGTAAGCCATGGGTTGGTAAACCAGGTCGGCCACAACAAAGTAATTGCCGTTTTGAGTCACGGGAATACGATACTCAAACGTATCTGAGCCATTGTCGAAGTTGTCATCGGTCGCGGCACGGCCAACAACGGCGATGTCGTTGTTGACGGTCGCCTTGTCGAAACCCTTCGGGGTCAGGCGATTGTCTTTCAGATAGCGCAGGCCTTCGACCAGTGAATGAGTGGTTTCGCCACTGGCGTTGCCCATTACTGCTTCAAAAATAAGAACCTGATTTTCGTTCACAACCGTGTTGTAGTGTGGTTCGATATCGTTGAAGTTACGATCACCATCGTTGCCGACAATGCTGCCGTCCGGATTGACCTTGCCTGACTCAAACACCACTGCGCCGTTTTCATCAGTGACGGCGAGGTGTACAAACACACGACGCGACGGGTAGCCACTCGGCAGTTTGTGTCCGGTGTTATTGGTAATTTGCAGTGTAACCACAAACGCATCTGCCTCAGAGCGTGTACCAATTATTTCCAGATCAGCCGAAGTTTTGAGAAATTCGCGGTTGCGTTCGATCGCTTCCGGAAAGCCTTCTGCGTCGATGCCCAGTTCGTTTTTGTAGTTCTCGAACATGTCGAGCATGACTGTGTTCGCACCAAGAAACGTGTGCTCTGAAAAGTCCGAGCGTCGAATGTCAGTGCCTGAAGAGGCCAGTGTCACGGTTGTGTCGATCTTTGGCATGTGACAGCTTTGGCAACTTGCAGCCAGTGGACCGTCGTTGCGGTAGTCACTGTTTTCCCATTCAGTGTAGGTTTGCTGTTCCTGGAAGCCAAGCTCCAGTGGTCCGTCTATCACCTCGCCATTTTCGTCAAGTTTGTGGGTTTTTACGTCGTGGCAGGTGGCGCACATGGCGGAGTCGCTCATGTGGGCTCCGTAAACCGGGTTAAAGTCTGAGTTGGCAACCATGTACGCGCCAATTGGATCGGCGTACTGGCCGTAAGCCGGGCGGTTCTCTTTTTCTTCCGGCGGATATTCAACAATAGTGAAGTTACCTGAATTACCTGCTTCGGTGCCGAGATTACCGTCGTCTGCTATCTGATGACAGAGTGTGCAGCTCACTCCATCCATCGCATGGTCGTAGTATTTATTGTCTGGCAGGAATGGCGTTTCGCCAAAGATTTCGAGTTCCACGCCATCTTTTATGGCTGCTTCGTTTGCCATAGGTGCATGGCAGCGAGTACACACCTGGTTGACTTCGTGCGACAACTCCGGGTATCGATGTAGAGTGGATGCTGCTTTCGCGCGCCAGTAGGGGTCCCTGGCCGACTGCGCCATTACGCTGGTTTCCCAAGCGTTTTCGATAGAAACATCTTTACCTTCGTCGTCGATCATACCGTTGTGACAGACACCGCAGGAGCCACTGCCGGAGAAATGATCACCAACAAACGTTGAGTCAGACAGAGGTATTGCCGGCAAAGAACCAAAGCCAACCGACGGCTCCGGGATTTCCGTGCCTGCAATAGGGGCAGCAGGGGCCTGCTTGGCTTCGTCGGTAGATTCGGCTTCACACCCGAGCAGCATGGCCACAACAGCGGCGCACGCTACCAGGCGTAACGTCCTGGTGACGATCGAACGGTCTGATGTCGACACGAGTTGGCTGGGGTTAATCACTGTTGCAGGACCTTAAACGTTTTGTCTGCCGGTTAACGGTGCCTCAGCGCGAAAATTTAGTGTTGAGGCAACGAGCTGGGATGGTCATCTCACTCCTGTATAGTCACCGATCCAGGTGTGTTTCTCCCGCGTAGCCGACGAATTGTCAGTATTCAGTCAACTCACTGCTGATAATCGACTGGCTCGAAAACATGCACCGCGCCCTGGCTGTAATCAACAACCCAGACAGTGCCGGGGAATGGCTCGTTGTCTCCCTGCGCGACCACATCGAGCGGCGTGCCCAGGTTGGGGAAGATCTTATCGATGCCAATAAGCTTGTTGCCAGCGTTGTTCAACTGAACCCGATGCACTGACTTGTCAAAGCTTGCAGCCAGCAGATCTCCTTTCATGGATCCGCCGAAGTTACTGGCTGTGTATTCATCGAGACCGTTGGTTGACGCGTTGAAGATATAAAGTGCGCCGTCCTGTTGAACCGGAATCTTGTACTCGCACTCTTTAGGGTTAGCTCCACCTTCGATAGGGGTTTGCGGGTTGCTGTCGTTGAAGGTGTTGTTCTTGCTGCCACGGGTCGGATTCGGATGCCCGCCGTAGTAGCCTTTACCGGTAATGTAGTGCAGGCCATCTTTATACGTGCTGCCACCATCGGCATACTGATTACTGCAGTTGGCAGGCGGTGTGCCGCCCCAGCCAGAATTCGGTCCATTGTCTATCGTATACATGCGGCCGGCTTCTGTAATAACGATATCGTAGGCGTTTCTCCAGCCCGGTGAATAGATATCCACTGGTCCGTTCGCTTCCAGTATCGCCATGTTCTTGCCATTGTTACCACCAAATGGATCGTTTGCATCGTTGACGCCACCGCGATCCTCATCATCGAGTGTCGGCAGATCGTAAGTGTTGTTACCAATCTGATTCAGGTTAATCTCGATGATTGCGGCGCTCAGGGCGTATTCCGGCAGTCGGGCGAAGTTGTTCGATGGAACCCCCATATTGGTATGTCCACCCATAGAGACGTAGAGAATGTTGCCGTTGTCGCTAAGTGCCAGTCCGTTGCCCTGGTGATTTTCCTCAGAGCGTGGCAACCCTCTGACGAGATCCTGCTTTGACCAGTTGTTACCATTCTGCGTCAGGCGCGAAATAACCACTGAGTTGGTGTCAAGGTCGACGTCTTTACCGGAAGGGCCAGCGGCCATGCGAGGGTCGCCGGATGCGATATAAATAACCGGATTCTGGGCAGTTCCGGCAACCAGTATGCCTGTGACCAGTCGTCCTTTAACCGAGCTGTTGACCGAACCATCGTCATCGTGATTGGTCATCTTTTGAATCAGCTCGATCTTTGAAGTTTGGCTGGTGGTGTAAGTATTCTTGGCGCTGCGTTGTACCGTGTATTGATAAATGTTGCCGTCGCGCTCAGTTACATACAACTTACCATCGGGTCCAATTTGCAATGATGTGGGGTTCTTTGGTGAAATGCCCTGCAGCTTGGTTTGCAGGAACTCAGGATCAACGCCGTTGTTGTTGTTTTGCTCCTCTTCTTCTTCCTCATCCTGTGGATCAGGTGGTGGCAATACAACCGTTGCGGTCAGCGTCGACTTCAGCTGAGGGTTTTCACCATCGTGGTCAATCAACAGTACTGCTTCCTTTTTACCGGCGATTGACGAGTTGACCGTTACAGTGATGGTTTGTGACTGACCGGGGGCGATGGTCAGAGCGTTAGCAAAGTTGGTTGTGAAAAGATCCGGATCCGAACCCGAGGTAACCACGCTGTATACATTGACCGCCGGATAGCCTGGCTCGGCCATGTTGGTTAGGGTGATAGTTTTTGAATCAGACTCATCTGTCTCGACCGTGCCGAAATCCACTTCGCCCGAAGATATAGCCAGCTGACTGGCGGGTACATCGATGCCCTTACCGCTTAACAGTATAAGGTGCGGAGAGTTAAGTCCGCTGTGTTCTACCCTTAAAAAAGCTGTCTTCTCACCGAGGGTTGCCGGTGCGAAGGTCACGTTAAATTGCAACGTCTGGCCCGGTGCAAGTGATGCAGACGCCGTGTTATCGACGCTAAATTCAAACGAGTCCTGGCCTTCAACAGTCAGAGAAATGATATCAATGGGTGCTACAGTTGCATCGCCCTGATGTGATATCTCAAAAGATTGTGTTGACTGACTGCCCAACTCGACGTCACCACTTGCCAGCAGCGGCGGGTTGACCCCCAGTTGATCCGTGGATTGCACTGTGCCAATTCCGCTCAGCGGTATCTGCAGTGTTTGCGCACTTGCAAAGTTGCCAGGCGCCAATGCTACAACCAGTGCTGCGGACAGTGCCGCAGTTAATATTGTTGCGTTCAGTGTGCGTGCGATGACCCGATCGATCATGGACAGTCCGTGAGAAGTGTATGAATCAAGCAATTGCCGGAGCAAGAAACAGGCAAGTGTTGACCAAAAGCGAGACACGCTTTGCACAAGTTTCAGAGTTAATCACGTTATGTCGAATTGAGTTTTATACAGTGTCAAATTACCCCTGTAGTTCACCACTTTTGGTACGGCCTTTGCGGAGCGATTGGGCCCCGAACACTGGACGAACTGATGTCAATCAATTCCACGCTTGCCATTGATGCGGACGTGATACGCCAAAGCGCAAAACGAATTTTGGTAACTGGCGGTTCTGGTTTTCTCGGCTCGCACATTTGTGATCGATTGCTGGCGCAGGGCCACGAAGTCATCTGCGTCGACAACTTTTATTCCAGTACCAAGCAAAACATACTGCATCTGCTGGATAATCCTCGTTTCGAGCTGATACGCCATGACGTGACGTTTCCGCTGTATCTGGAAGTCGACGAGATCTATAACATGGCCTGTCCTGCGTCGCCGGTTCACTACCAGCACGATCCGGTACAGACCACCAAGACCAGCGTACACGGCGCCATCAATCTGCTGGGGCTCGCTAAGCGCACAGGTGCAAAAATCCTGCAGGCATCCACCAGTGAGGTATACGGTGACCCGGTTGTTCATCCTCAAGTGGAAAGCTACTGGGGCAATGTCAACCCGATTGGTCCACGCTCCTGTTACGACGAGGGCAAGCGCTGCGCAGAGACACTATTTTTTGACTACCACCGTCAACACGGGGTCAAAACCAAGGTAGTGCGCATTTTCAACACCTATGGCCCACGTATGCATCCTAACGATGGCAGGGTGGTGTCGAACTTTATCGTACAGGCGCTGCTTGGTCAGCCCATTACGCTGTTTGGCGATGGCAGCCAGACTCGCTCTTTCTGCTTTGCAGACGACCTGGTGGAAGCGATCATTCGCATGATGAACTCGGAGGATGAATTTATCGGTCCGGTAAATATTGGCAATCCGTCCGAGTTCACTATGGTCCAACTGGCCGAGTTGATTCAGTCAAAGGTCAAGAGTAAATCGGAACTGGTTTATCGACCGCTGCCAACCAATGACCCAACACAGCGCAAGCCGGATATCTCGCTGGCGCGTGAAAAGCTCGACTGGGAGCCAACCGTTGAGTTAAGCGAAGGGCTCGATCGAACGATTGCCTATTTCAAGCAACTACTCGATAACAAACAACTTGACCTTGCTGCCTGACGGCGGGTCAATTCATTGACAACAGCGGGCCGTTCCAGGTCCGCTGTTACAAAAAACTGTCTCTACACTGCTGTACTCCACTCCGTTTTTTCTGTCCGCGGTGTCGTAAATCTGGTCAACCGCCACTGCGGTCACCCAGTCTGTGGCACGTCCGATTTCCAGCTCTTTTTGAACACCGTTTTCCCTGCCGAGCGCGCGCGACCAGGGTATTTTTTTCTTTAGACAAATGAGCACGGACTTTGCAATGACACACGCTGATCTTTCGATTTAATGCCGCAATTCACAACAATCAGTCAGAGTGGAAAATTTCTCTTGATGCTTCGCGAAGTAATAACAAAAAAATTGCTGTTGTTGTCTTATCCACTGGTGCTTGCTGCTGCCCTGCAGGGCTGTACCGTGATGCCACAAACCGGTGGGCTGAACGAAAGCCGATTACGTGGTGAGGTCGGCAATGGCGTAGTCAGAATTCGGGAGATAAACCCACAGCTGCTGCAGTCTCTGAGCCTCACTAATGTAAAGGGTGACACAGGGTGCGCTGCCGGTATGTGTCCGGAGAGCTGGGACTATATTGTGGGGCCAGGCGATGTGCTGAGTATCGTTGTGTGGGAACACCCGCAGCTGACCATACCGGCCGGACCCAATCGTTCACCCGCTGAAGCCGGTAATCGAATTCATGGTGATGGCACTATTTTCTATCCGTACATTGGCAAGGTACGGGTCAGCGGCAAAACAGTATCTGAAGTGCGAGACCTGATCACTGAAGGTTTAAAGAAGATTATTCCCGAGCCGCAGGTCGATGTCAGTGTGGCTCACTTCCGTGAGAACAACAAAGTGTATGTTCTCGGCGAGATATCGCAGCCTGGCCCGTTGGTGCTGGGTATGTCCAGAGTTAGCCTGACCGATGCAATCTCGCGTGCTGGTGGCATTGAAAAGCTCAACGCCAATGCGCGCAGCATTTTTGTTTTTCGCAGTGGCTCACGCGAGAACGTCGATGTGTTCAGACTCGACGCACGCTCTCCCAGTGCTTTCCTGTGGGGTACGCAGTTCAATCTGCAGGCGCAGGATGTCGTGTATGTCACCGCTGCTCCGGCTGCCCGTTGGGGACGCATTATCAGCAAGATCGTCCCGTCGCTAGCCGCACTTAATACACTCCTGATACTCGACGATCGGCTCTGATGAAAGTCGCCTCAATACTCGTGGTTTGTGTCGGCAATCTGTGCCGTTCACCAACAGGACAGTATCTGTTATCCGGTCTGTTGTCTAAGACGAAAGTGTCGTCTGCAGGCCTGGTTGCTGCAAAGGCCAAACCGGCGTGCAGTGTTGCCACTGAGGTGGCGGCGTCGAATGGCGTGGATATAACACCGCATGTGACAACGCGATTGACACCTGAGTTGGTGATGCAAAATGAATTAGTGCTGGTCATGGAAGGTGCGCATGTGCGTGCCGTGCATGACCTGGTTCCGTATGCTCATGGAAAGGTAATGCTATTCGGAAAGTGGGAAGGTGAGACAGAAATACCCGATCCGTACAGGCGGTCCAGATCGATATATCAAACAGTTTTCGCCCAATTACAAAACAATGCCCAGCGCTGGGCAGAAAAACTGGACGACTCCAAGTGACTGAGAACGAGTACTTCAACAACAATAATAACGAAGACGAGTCAGAGCTGCTGCCACTGGCGTTACTGTTGTGGTCCAAAAAGTTGTTTATTGGCTCGCTGCTGGTCGCCGGTGCTCTGGTTGGGCTGGTAGTTGGACTCGCAAAGACACCGATCTATGAAGCGGACGCGCTGGTTCAACTCGAAACCAAGAACAGTGGTATCACTCTGTCTGAAGATATCGCCAATCTGATGTCGAATGAGTCTGAGGCGATCACCGAGATTGAGATTCTTCGTTCGCGCATGGTTATTGGCAGTGCGGTCGATGCGCTGAAACTGGATATTGTCGCGACACCACGTGAGCTGCCGGTAGTCGGTGGCATTGTGTCACGCCTTGGCATTGGTCGACCAGACTGGGGTGGGCTGGCGTCCTATGGATGGGCGGGAGAGTCATTGTCCATTAGCGAGTTGACTGTTGCACCGGGGCTTCTTGGCGTACCGTTCACACTGGTGGCAGGAGCGGCAGGTAGTTACACGATAGCGATGCCTGATGGTCGTACTTTCCAGGGTCGAGTCGGTGAGCAACTACAATCACAGACACAGGATATTCGCCTTGTAGTCGACGAAATCAACGCAACTGCAGGTGTCGAATTTGACGTCAAGAAGGTCTCGTTGCTCGGTGCGATAACCGCAGTTCGCAAGGGGATTAAGGTAACTGAACGCGGCCGCAACTCGAACTTGCTTCAGGTGACTATGCAGCATAGCAACCGGAATGTCGCACGCCGCATTGTTGACGAGGTTGTCGGTTCTTATGTCGCACAAAACATCGGCCGCAGCTCTGAAGAAGCGGAGAACAGCCTGGAGTTTCTGCGTACACAAATGCCGAAAGTCCAGCAGGATCTTGCCACTGCAGAGGCAGAGCTGAATGCCTATCGACTACAGCATGAGTCAATTAACCTCGATCTTGAAACTGCTGCTGTGCTTGAGCGAGTCGTCGCACTCGATGCACAGCTCAGCCAGTTGTCACTTGAGGAAACTGAGCTGTCGCGTCTTTACACTCGCGACCATCCGCGCTACTCGGCACTGCTGAGTAAGCGGCAAAAGCTGCTTGATGAAAAAGCTTCTCTGGGTGATACAGTACAAACGTTCCCTGAAACGCAGCAGGAAATTCTGCGTCGCACGCGCAATGTAGAAGTTAACCAACAGATCTATATGCAACTGCTGAACAAGAAGCAGGAGCTTAACGTACTGAAGGCATCGACAGTTGGCAGCGTGCGTATCATCGACCAGGCGCTGTTTCATCCGAACCCGATCAGCCCAAATCGAAAGATGACATTGCTGATGTTTGCGATGCTGGGTTTGATGGCTGGTTGCGGTATCGTGTTGTTGCGTTTCTTCCTGTTGCGCAATGTTGATACACCGGAAGATATCGCGAAGATTGGATTGCCGGTCTACGCCACCGTACCCTTTTCCACCAGCCAAAAGGGTGAGAGCCCTGAAGGCTACTTGTTGTCACGCGACAACCCGGCCGAACTCACTGTCGAAGCGTTGCGCAGCCTGCGTACCAGTTTGCATTTTGGCATGCTTGAGAATGGCAAAGGCGTTGTTTCTGTGTCCGGGCCATCACCGGCGTTAGGTAAGTCTTTTGTGTCGGCTAACCTTGCGTATCTGGCTGCTGAATCCGGTGCCAGAGTGCTGCTGGTAGACGCTGACCTGCGTCGTGGTACCACCGGACAGATATTCGGCATTGAGAAAGGTGTTGCAGGGTTTTCAGAACTGCTCGCCGGTGCTGCGAATTTTGAATCGGTAGTGCATAGCATTCCGTTGACTGCATCCGCCGCCGCTTACCAGGAATCAACCACAACGGCGACTGCAACTGAAGCCGTCACGAGCCGTGAGCCACAACTGGAGGCTGTACTTGAGGGCATCAAGTTGATGGATGCGCCAGTCGCGCCCGATACTCAGTCCACAGAGCAGGGCGGCAGCCTGTCAGTAATTACACGTGGCAAGGCGCCACCAAATCCGTCAGAGTTGCTGATGCAGGACCGACTGCCTGAGTTCCTGAAGGAGATGACCGAGCGCTATGATTTGATTGTGCTGGATACTCCACCCGTTCTGGCCGTTACTGATTCAATGATACTGGGCCGTTACTCTGACATGAACCTGATGGTGGTCCGTCACAACGCAACGGCAATTCACGATGTTGAAGAAGTGGCGAAGATGTACCGCATCAACAAGGTGGAACTGTCTGGCGTTGTTCTGAACGGTTACAACCATCAGGATAGCAAGTATGGCCGCTACGGATACACCTACGGCTATCAGTACAACTACGAGTCAGATTGACCGGTTGTTTTAGAATCGGTAGCGCACCGCTACCGATACCCCGGATGGTGACAGCTGCGCTGAAACCGCCGGGGCGCTGTCTACCAGTCGGTGGTTAATTGTCAACGCGATGAGCGCTCCGGCCACCACATCCGCTACCCGGTGATGATCATTATCGACGCGACTGGCCGCAACGGCGGTCGCTGCCACGTAAGCCGGTACGCCATACCGCAGACCATAGCGACGATGCAGGTATCCGGCAGCAGCAAATGAGGTAGTGGCATGGCCACTCGGGAAGCTGTCGTTGTCCTCGCCGTTGGGGCGTTCCGCGTCAACCAGCGACTTTAGCGCCAGTGTCACTCCGCTTGAAGCAAGCAACGATGTGCCGAATTGTCGCAGCCCCTCGTAGTCGCGCTGGTAACTGCTCACCGCCACACTCGATAACAACAACAGCTTGCGCACGGTGTCTGCACCGCTGTCGCTGAGTTCCGCCAGCGCTGAGCCCGGGTGACATAAAAACAGTACCAGTACAATCAACCGGTACTGTCGTCGTACGTGGCGCAAACGCTTGCTACATGTTTGGATAGTTAGGCCCGCCGCCACCTTCAGGCACAACCCAGGTGATGTTCTGACTGGGGTCTTTTATATCGCAGGTTTTGCAGTGCACGCAGTTTTGCGCGTTGATTTGAAACTGCTTGTCGCCATCCTTCTCCACCACCTCGTACACGCCGGCGGGGCAGTAGCGCTGCGCGGGCTCGTCCCACTCTGGCAGGTTTTTACCCAGAGGAATGCTGGCATCCGCCAGTGTCAGATGACAGGGCTGGTCTTCCTCGTGATTGGTATTCGATAAAAATACCGAGCCCGGCTTATCAAAAGATATTTTTCCATCGGGTTTGGGATAATCGATCTTCGCGCAACTGCTCGCAGGCTTGAGCGTCGCGTGGTCAGGCGTGTCGTCTCTGAGCGTCACCGGCATTTTGCCGCCAAGGATGTTTTGGTCGAGGTAGTTAAAGCCTCCGCCAATGTAGGTGCCAAACTTGTGCAGCGCCTGACCAAAGTTTCGTGAGCGGTGCAGTTCTTCATATGCCCAGCTTGCTTCGAAGGCAGACGCGAACTGCGTCAGATCTTTCTTGCTGCTGTCGGTGTCGCTCGACAGCTCTGCGAACAGTGTTTCAGCCGCAACCATGCCGCTCTTCATTGCCGTATGCGAGCCTTTGATTTTAGAGAAATTCAGCGTACCGGCATCGCAGCCTACAATCAGACCACCAGGAAAGCTCATCTTTGGCAGCGAGTTTAGCCCGCCTTTGGCAATGGCTCGCGCACCGTAGGAAATGCGTTCGCCACCTTCGAGCACTGACTTGATTGATGCGTGCTGTTTAAACAGTTGAAACTCATCGAACGGACTGAGATGCGGGTTGCTGTAGTTCAGGTCAATGATCAGACCGACCACCACTTGCTGATCTTCAAGGTGGTACAGGAACGAGCCGCCGGTGGTGCCGCTGCGGCTCAACGGCCAGCCGGTGCCGTGCACGACCAGGCCTGGCTGGTGTTTTTCCTTGTCTATCTTCCACAACTCTTTCAGGCCAATGCCATAGTGCTGCGGGCTGGCATCTTTGCTGAGGTCATATTTGGCTAGCAGTTGCTTGCCCAGGTGTCCGCGACAGCCTTCGGCAAATACCGTGTATTTTGCGCGCAGTTCCATACCGGGCTCGTAGCTGTCTTTTTCTTCACCGTCCGAGCCGCGGCCCATATCACCGGTGGCGACTCCGGCGACGCTGCCGTCATCGTGGTAGAGAATTTCCGCCGCCGCAAAGCCCGGGAATACTTCCACCCCCAGCGCTTCTGCCTGCTCGCCCAGCCAGCGCGTCACATTGCCCAGGCTGACAATGTAGTTGCCCTCGTTGTGCATTGGCTTCGGAATCAGAAAATTCGGCACCCGGATGGATTTTTCTTCGCTGGTATAAAAATGCATCTCGTCGCCGGTTACCTCCGTCAGCAACGGCGCTCCGTTGTCTTTCCAGTCTGGAAACAGCTCGTTCAGTGCGCGTGGTTCGAGTACCGCACCGGACAGGATATGCGCACCCACTTCCGAACCCTTTTCAATGACGACGACACTCAGTTCTGTGTCATTCTCTGTGGCGAGTTGCATCAGGCGGCAGGCGGTGGACAGGCCCGCGGGACCGCCGCCGACAATCACCACGTCGAAATCCATCGATTCTCTTTCTGTGCTCATAATTTCGTTTACAATTCTGGAAAGTCGATCATGTCAGATTGACATAATTTGCATTGGCCATTATACCGCGGGCGACAATCTATCAGGAAATTGCGTCTGATTATCTCCGCTACACTTTAGGTATCGGCCGGAAGGCCACAGGGTCGGAGTGACAATAGTTCTACTCCGCAGGTGCCAGTATGATTCACAGCCTTAGCGATCCCACTCGATGCTCCTTTTTGCTGCAGCACGCGCTTATTGAGTACGGGAAAGTACATTGCCGGTTCGTCGGGAGCGGGCGCACAGATTGAAAAAACACGTTGCCATTGTTGAAGACGAGCCTGCGCTGCAGGAAAACTATCGTCAGGCGCTGGAGCGGGCCGGCTACAGCGTCACGGTGTACGGCACCCGCACTGAGGCTGTTGCCGCTTTTGGTGAGCGACTGCCAGAGCTTGCCATCATCGATGTCGGGCTGGGCGATGAGATCGAGGGTGGCTTTGAGCTGTGTCGTGAACTGCGCAGTATGGCCCCGCAGCTGCCGATCGTTTTCCTGACCGCCCGCGATTCAGAACTCGATACCATCTCTGGCCTGCGGCTGGGGGCGGACGACTACCTGACCAAAGACATTAGCCTCGCCCATCTGGTAGCGCGGGTTGTGGCGCTGTTTCGGCGGGTCGATGCGCTGTCGCAACCGGATTTGCCGGAAGATACGGTCCAGACCGGTGAACTGGTCATAGACCTGAAGCGAATGACAGCCAGCTGGAAGCAGCAGCCGGTGGCGGTGTCGGTTACGGAACTCTGGATGGTGCACGCGCTTGCCAGGCATCCGGGCCATGTGAAATCGCGCCAGCAGTTGATGGAAGCGGCCAGTGTCGTGCTTGACGATGCCACCATAACTTCGCACATCAAACGCATTCGGAAAAAGTTTCTGTCTGTTGACGCTGAGTTTGACTGTATCGAAACTGCTTATGGCATGGGCTATCGCTGGCAAAGTGCCCAGGGCTGAGCGAAAAGCTTTACACTGAGGATCTGAAGGAACACAGGCGGCCGCTTCGGAATGTCGTGGCCGATACCCCGTAACCCGTTCGAAACCGATTATGAAAAACAGCAACTTTTTAAAAGAAAACAATGCCCGCCACCTGTGGCATCCCATGGCACACCCGGCTGACAGTCTCCACAATCAGCCCACTATTATCACTGCCGGTGAAGGGGTGCGTCTGGTAGATATCGACGGCCACGAGACCATCGATGCAGTCGGTGGGCTGTGGAATGTAAACCTTGGATTCTCGTGCGAGCCGATCAAGAAAGCCATCGCCGAACAGCTGGATCGCATGCCGTACTACTCGACTTTTCGTGGCACTACTAATGATGCGGTCATCGAGCTGAGTTATCAGCTGAGGGAATTTTTTGAACCCGACGGACTGGAGCGCGCATTTTTTACTTCGGGTGGTTCCGACAGTGTGGAAACCGCGCTGCGTCTCGCACGTCAGTACCACAAGATCAGAGGCGAGGCGAGCCGTACCAAATTTATCGGACTTCAAAAAGGCTATCACGGAACACATTTTGGCGGCGCATCGGTAAACGGCAACGCTAACTTTCGCACGCAGTATGAGCCGTTACTTTCCGGTTGCTATCATATTCCCGCGCCCTACACCTATCGAAACCCGTTCAACGAAACTGACCCTGAAAAGCTCGCACAGCTATGTTTGCAATCGCTCGAGAGCGAAATTCAAATGCAGGGGCCATCGACGGTTGCGGCGTTTATTATGGAGCCGGTACTGGGTGCCGGTGGTGTTATACCGCCACACCACAGCTTTATGCCTGGTGTGCGGGAAATATGCTCGCGACACGGCATATTGCTGATCGCAGATGAAGTCATCACTGCCTTTGGCCGTACCGGTGACTGGAGCGGCTGTCGACACTGGGGTGTCAAACCGGATCTGATGGCCACCGCCAAGGCGATCACCAACGGATACTTTCCCTTTGGTGCAACTATGATTTCAGGTGCAGTTGCCGAAGTCTTCGAGCAGGATGAAAGCGGGGCTGCCTCCATTGGCCACGGTTATACCTATTCGGGGCATCCAGTAGGTGCGGCGGCAGCGATAGCCTGTCTGCAGGAGACCGAGCGCCTGCAGGTGCACAAAAATGCTGCTGAGCGCGGAGCGCAACTGTATAGCGGCCTGCTGCAGCTAAAAGAAAAGTACCGCATGATCGGTGATGTCAGAGGTGGCCATGGCCTGATGTGCGCCGTCGAGCTGGTAGCTGACCGCGACACCAAAGCCCCGGCTGACAAGCAGGTCGGGCTGGATGTACTGGAGGCAACCTACCGCGAGGGAGTGATGATTCGAGCGTCGGGACCGAACATTATTCTGTCACCATCGCTGGTGCTGACCGAAGCTGATGTCGATCAGATACTGCGGGCGCTTGATACCGGACTTGGTGCAGTCACGACGGTGTCAGCAGTTTAGTCAGTCGTTTGGAATTGGTTTATTGCGGGAGTGTCGCAGCATCACTGCGACCGGTGCCGTGCATTGACCTCTGCCACCATCGATAACTCTCTGTAGTTATGACACTGCGACAACAACTGTTGCTGGTGTGTTTGTCGCTGCTGGTACTGCCGGCAGCCGTGTTTTTATTCGTCGGTGAACTCGATCGCAACCTGCGTCAGAGCCAGGAACGTGAAACTCAGGCGCGTGCCACTGCAGCGGCAAAGGCACTTGCTGCTGATCCGCAATGGAGTGACAGACGCGCGCGCCCGGAATCGAAAACGTTGTTTGCCGGACTACTCAGTAACGGGATACTGCTCGACGGTTACGCACACGACTGGTCCGCGTTTGAATACGAGCGCCGCGAATTCAAGTACGCTCACAACAAAATCACGCTCGACCACGAAGACCTGAAGCACGCAAGTGAATTTACCGTGCACGCTGCCACGCGCTACGGGCGGCTATATTTTTTTTTAAACGTCACTGATGACAGACTGGTTTTTCATCGACCGCGTTCAAGGCCTAATCAACACACCATAGCCACTGGCGATAGCGTAATCATCCGAGTACCGGATGAGCATGGCAACATTCGACGCATAACGTTTCGATGGGATGCACCCGGTGAGGAGGTAGGGCGCTACCTCGGCGCCGAAGACGAAGGTGCCCGACCGGTGCTAACCGACACCAACTATCGCGCCGTGCTGGCTGAAACTGCCGGCGGCTACAACGTTGAAGTGCGTATGCCGCTGCCGGCCAATGGTCAGTTTGGCTTATCGATCATAGACCGCGACACGATCAATGGCTTTGAACGCTGGACAGGTATGTTTGATCCGAATGAAGAGGATGACATTGGCCAGCTGAAAACGATCAATCGACAGGTTAACGGGGTCCTGAATTCGCTTACAGAACCAGGTGATCGCATTCGTGTGTTTGACGGGCAGGGATGGTTGCGTGGCGACAGTGATCAACGTATGCCCGATGCAGTCGTACGTAAATTTGATCCGGCAGAAGCCACGTTATTCGACGCAATAGTTTATCGGTTTATTGCATGGTCGCTCGCGAAGAACCTGTCGGCTGGTGAGCTGCCTGGTATCGACAGCGGCAAACTCGGTCATGGTGAGTTCGAAATGTTTACCGAGCTTACCGATGGCGTGCAGTACTTACAGGATAAGTATCGTCGCATATTTTTTACCGCGTTGGCACGGATCGAAATCGATGACGACCTGCACGGCTATGTGTTGTTGCAGCGACCGCGCGCTTCCGTGTCTGCAATCACTGAAGCGGCGCTGCTTAATTTGGTCAAGATATTTGGTATAGCGGTGATTTTGGTGGCCACCTGTTTTGCGTTGTTTGCCTCGTTATTATCGTATCGGGTAAGGCGTCTTCGAGATCAGATCGAATCTACTGTCGCGACTGACGGACAAATTAAAAAGCGGTTTAAACGATCGCGTGCGGCAGATGAAATCGGTGATGTATCGCGCAGCTTCGATGATATTATCCGGCGCCTCGGGAACTACACAAATTACCTGCGTTCACTGGGTTCACGCCTGTCGCACGAACTACGCACCCCACTCAGTGTGGTTGCCACGTCACTCGAAAGCATAGATCGGAGTACGCTGGACAACGCCACAGTATCGTCTATTGAACGTGCAGGGCAGGGAGCGGCAAGGTTGCAAACGCTTATCAGAAATTTATCTGAGGCGAGTAGTCTTGAGCAAACTATCCTGCGTGCTGAAAAAGAACGCGTCGATCTGCGGCTTTGGCTCGACGCTGCGCAACAGGTTTATCAGGGTATTTATCCAGCTCGCCGCGTTGAGCTTGATTGCATCGACGATGGTGTCTGTACTGTTGATGCGTCGGTTGAACTGCTGCATCAGATGTTCGACAAGCTGTTATCCAACGCCGTTGACTTTAGTGCGCCTGACAGTGTTATCACGCTAAGACTGCGGCGACAATCTGGCAGCGCGGCGGTGATGGTCGAGAATATCGGAACGCCGTTGCCGGATAGTCTGCGTGAAGAGTTGTTTCAGCCGATGGTGTCTGAACGACAGGTTCGCGACGATCAACCACATATGGGGCTTGGCTTATACATCGTCAAGCTTATTGCAGACTTCCACGGTGCAACGGTTCGCGCACAAAACCTGGCTGACAGAAACACCGTGCGTATAACCACGGTGTTTCCTTTGTCGCAAGTCTAGAGTTGCACAGGGTTACGCAAAACCATCAATAATGCTGTTGAGGGTTTGGCTTGGTCGCATAGCTGTTGAGCCTTTGGACAGCTCCGGGAAGTAATAGCCACCGATGTCGACCTGTCCGCCCTGAATGTCGGTCAACTCTGAGAAAATGGTGCTCTCGTTATCAGTCAGGCTTTTAGCCAGCGGTGCAAACTGTTTGGCAAGCTCGGCATCATCATTTTGTGCAGCCATTTCCTGCGCCCAGTACAGTGCCAGGTAAAAGTGACTGCCGCGGGTATCGATCTCTCCCACTTTTCGCGACGGTGACTTGCCATTGTTTAGCAGGCTTTCTGTCGCTTTGTCGAGTGCGTTACCAAGTATGGCAGCGCGACCGTTGCCGGTGGCTTCTCCGAGGTGCTCCAGTGACACTGCCAGCGCCAGAAACTCACCCAGAGAATCCCAACGCAGGTGATTTTCACTGACAAACTGTTGTACGTGTTTTGGTGCTGAGCCGCCGGCGCCTGTTTCAAACAAACCACCGCCATTCATCAATGGAACAATAGACAGCATCTTCGCACTGGTGCCAAGCTCCAGAATAGGGAACAGATCGGTCAGGTAGTCTCGCAGTACATTGCCGGTCACAGAAATCGTGTTTTCACCGTTTTTCATGCGCTCCAGCGTAAAACGCGTGGCCTCTGCGATGGGCATGATTCTGATGTCCAGGCTGTCGGTGTCATGGTCCTTCAGGTACCGATTCACTTTTTCAATCAGCTGCGCGTCGTGTGCACGCTGCTGGTCGAGCCAGAATACAGCTGGCCAGCCTGTGGCTTTGGCTCTGCTGACGGCGAGTTTTACCCAGTCCTGTACCGGTGCATCTTTAACCAGACAACTGCGCCAGATATCGCCAGCGTCAACGGCATGTTCAAATACAGTCGTGCCGTCGCTGTTGACCACTTTTATGGTGCCACTGGATGGGCTGGTGAATGTTTTATCGTGAGAGCCATACTCCTCGGCCTTCTTTGCCATCAGGCCCACGTTGGGGCAGGTGCCCATGGTGGTTGGATCAAACGCGCCATGCTGCTTATGAAAGTCAATCGTTTCCTGATACAGAGACGCATAGCTGCTGTCCGGAATCACCGCGTTGGTGTCCTGCTGATGGCCGTCCTTGTTCCACATTTTGCCAGAGCTGCGAATCATGGCTGGCATCGACGCATCGATGATCACATCACTGGGGACGTGCAGATTAGTGATTCCGTTGTCCGAGTTGACCATAGCCAGGTCGGGGCGTTTGTTGTAAGCCGCCTCAATGTCGGCCTCTATCTCGGTGCGTTTGGCGTCAGGCAGACTGTCGAGTTTGCCGAGCAGATTGCCAAAGCCATTGTTGACGTTGACGCCTATTTCATCAAATACCTGTTGATGCTTGTCAAACACATCTTTAAAGAAGACACGCACCGCATGGCCGAAGATCATCGGGTCGGAAACTTTCATCATCGTTGCTTTCATATGCAACGAAAACAGAATACCGGCGGCGCTGGTTGCCTCGATTTCGGTTTCCAGAAACTTCAACAACGCACTGACACTCATGCAGGTTGCATCCACGACCTCTCCGTCTTCAACGGCAATGGCATCGGCAAGAACGGTTTCGTTGCCGCTGGCGTCAATGTGCAGCACACGCAGTGTGTCTGCTTTGCTCATTGTGGCTGACTGTTCGTTCGAGCGAAAATCACCGGCCGACATGGTGCTGACATGGGTACGGGATTCACTCGACCACGCACCCATGGAGTGCGGGTTCTTTTTGGCGTAGTTCTTTACCGCGGATGGTGCACGTCGATCTGAATTGCCTTCGCGCAACACCGGGTTTACGGCGCTGCCTTTTACACTGTCGTAACGCGCGCGTATGGCTTTTTCTTCATCGGTTTGCGGGTCGTCCGGATGATCCGGTACCGGGTAGCCGCGTTCCTGCAGTTCTTTTATTGCGCCTTTAAGCTGCGGCACCGACGCACTGATATTGGGCAACTTGATAATATTTGCCTCAGGCGTGGTGGCGAGCTTGCCAAGTGCTGCGAGGTGGTCGATACCCATCGGATCATTGTTCGGCAGCTGATCAGCAAAGGCCGCCAGAATACGACCGCTTAGCGATATATCGGCGGTATCAACGCCAACGTCTGCTGTTTTTAAAAAGGCCTGCACAATGGGCAGTAGGGATAAAGTCGCCAGCGCGGGCGCCTCGTCGGTCCAGGTGTAGATAATGTTGGCGTTGTCTGATGATGTGTTAACCACGTAATAAGCCTGTTTCTTTAGTTGGAGCGAGGTCGGTGATTCGGCAAACGACTTGTGGCCGCCTGCCTGCGTGCTCGCACCCTTTGACCCGTGGTTCCGGGCTCCGGGTGCGGTATGCCGCATCGTGACTCATTGACCGACGATTCGACGTGAAATTCAGCCCATGCGCTCAATGACAGGCTTGAGTTAGCCAATATTGGCCGACTAGAGCTGTATTCAGCGCGCTTGATCAGGTAGGCAGCTGCGGGTTCTCATGGCACAGATAGATCAGGTGCCGGTCACTGAGGATTGATGCCGCAACTGCGATGAATGGACGGTTGACGCCTGACGAAACAAGGGCATACCTACCTGCGCGGTGCGTCAGGGCCGATGAATCTGCGGCTCTTGCACGGGTTTGCTCTCAGGTCGCTGGCGGTCGGGCCATCCATAGCCGCCAATTATAACGTATCGAACAGTACCGTTCACGTTTGGCCCGGTTGCACACTGTGGGCGTAGTGGTGGCGCGAGCCTTTAACGGCAGATTCTCAATTTAAAACAGTACTGCAGTGTCCAGACCAATATGGCGTTTCGGCTGTTGATACAGCGAAGACAGCTCCGGGTGGCGCGCGCATAGCAACTCCCCGTCCGGCAGCCGCTCCGGGTGCAGCGTGCCGTCTTCCCACAGTGTTACGCCGTCCACGGTGATTGTCGGGTCGAGAATATTCCACGATATCTCTCCGGGCGCATAGCTGCCGCAGGTGTGGAAGTGCAGGATTCTGGGGCTGCCGAAAGAACACCCTGACCAGCGCACTAAATCAGCCGTAGCATCCGCATTAAACTCGCAGGCCGGGTGCATACCGGCGTGCCAGGAGTGCACGTACATTGCGTCGAGTGAATAAAGCGAGGCCACATACTTGTAGTGTCTCTGCACGCTCGCAACCGTATCAGCATTGCCGTCAAAGCCGGTTATCGTGTTGTCGCGAACCCTGGCCACCACGTTATCTTCGAGCGGCAAACAGTAGGGTTCGTAGAACCGCGATCCGGTGCCGGTTAGAAAGCGGCTTAGCACAATTTCACCCTGATAGCCCTGCGCGGCAACGGGTCGCGGCACCAGTGTCGGAAACCGTTTGATCGAAACGTCGTCTGTCTTTTTGCGACTGGCCGCGAATGTTGCACGGTAGTCGGTGCCGAGCGGGCAGGTGACCGTCACTTCGCGGGCACTGGCGAAAACGGTATCGATGGCTTCTTTAAACTCGCACAGCCCGTGGTGACAGGCGGTGGCAAAGTCGGAATTCAGATTACTGCCATCGAGCGTATAGCACATGGTCGCCGGTGGCAGATTTTCGACACTGTTGAAGCGAATCTGATCGCCGATGCGTGCGAAGAACAGGACGTGGTCAAACCCGCGCAGCGAATTCAAAAAAATGGTCATGTCGTCAGCGCTGTTAATACCGGGTGGCGCCTGCATTTCGTACACATGCAGGCCCATCGCGCGGCCCGCGCTGGCCGCGAGTGCCGGGGCCATCGGGTCGTAGTAGCCGGCATCGGCGGCTTCCTCAACAATCAGCAAACGATCGCCTTCAACGGCGCCTACGCAATTGCGCAGCAATGACAGCGCGCCGCCGGATACCCCGTCAAACTGGCCATTTGACGATGAATTATCCATTGGAGTCCCCGCTGTCACTCGCGTAGTAGCCGACGATATCGCCTGCCGTTGTAACACCGAGACCGTTGAGCAATCGATTCACATAGTTGAAGTATCCAATGATCTGGTTAGCTTCGAGTATCTCGCCGTCGTCGACGCCCTGAGCCTGTAGTGCTTTAACATCGGCTTCGCACATGTCAGACGGATTTACAGTGAGTTTCTTTGCGTACTGCAACAGGGCAAGTTCAGCACCGTCGAACGCGTCTTCAGGACGATCGAGCTGCAAAGCGTTCTCTATCGCATCGGCACGTGTTTCGTCACCGATCAGATGCCGCGCATTGGCCCAGTGATTGGCCAGTGAGTAATCGCAGTCATTCAGAATAGACACGTACGATGCTATCGTTTCCTGTAACCACATGGGTAGTGTGTTGGCATCGTCGTGCAGTGCTGCGCGGTACAGGGTTACATGGCCACGCATGGTGCTGGGGCGCAGCGAATGTACACGCATCACATTGTCGACTGTGCCATGCGGAGTGCGGGCCAGGTCGAGTACTTCACGCAGTGTATCGTCGGCGTCTGCATCACTGATCATTCTGATCCATGCGCTCATCGGTCAATTCTCCCGTGCATTGCTTTCCCCGGCATTGCTGAAATCAGGAGCGTGCCTAACTGATTAGCTTTCATGCGGTTACTCATCTGCGTTCTGCCTGTACATTTAAAAACACAAATTCATCCGTTAACACGCGCTCGAATCCGTGCGCGAGTTCAGCGTCGATACTGAGGCTGTCACCGGCTGCCAGCGTGATCTCCTCGCGGCCGTAGTTAAATACCGCTTTGCCCTTTAACGCATGGATAAACAGTACTCCATGGCCAACGTAGACCGGAAAATTGGTTTGCTTTTTAGACAGTGTTATCTGGTGTGCTTCAAAATGCAGATCACGTCGTCGATGATGCGAAAGGCTGGTGAACTCGTGGCGATGGTCGCCAACGATGCGCGTTGACTTCAGCCCTTCCCCTTTTTTCACCAGCGTAAAGTCGGCGCGTTCGATGGCAGTGTCGCGAAACAGGCTGACCAGCGGTACTTCCAGCGCGTTGCTCAGCGCAGTCATCGTGGCGATAGAAGGGGAGACCTGCGCGCTTTCGATGCGGCTGATCATGGCGGCAGACACACCGCTTTCGGTCGCGAGTTGGCGCGCCGACAAATCGCGTGCTTCCCGCAGTTGCCGCAGAGACTCGCCGATTGCCCGGTCGATATCCTGCGCTGCGGTGTCAGCAGTCCCGGACGACTTTGCCATTAGCCTTCCGTGCTCTGCGGTTGATCGCTTTGCTTGCGATAGGAAAATGCCTTACCGAAGCGCCACACCAGATAATCGCCGCAGGTAATCGGCTCTTCTTTAGCAGTTCGCCCTGCAAAAACTGCATTGGCGTCGATCATTGTCTGCGGATCCGGGTCAAACGCCAGCACCAGCGAAAGCCTTTCACGGCCGGAGCTGTTAACCACTCGATGCGGCGTCGATTTATATTCACCGTCAGTCCAGCGCGACAGCAAATCGCCCACATTCACCACCAGCGTATCCTCGATCGGTGGTGCGTGGATCCATTCACCGTTGACATCCTGCACCTGCAGGCCGCCGGTATCGTCCTGGCACAGCACTGTCAGCACTCCAAAATCTGTGTGCGGTGCCACGCCAAACTGCTGTTCGCCCATTGTTGGCGGCTGCGCCGGGTAGTAGACGAATGAAGCCCGACTCAGTGGCGCCTCACAGGTTTGCAAAAAGAACTGTTCCGGCAGATTCAGGCCCAGCGCGAAACCGCGCATCAGATGCCTGGCCACTGACTGTGCGTGATGAAAATAGTCGAGCGCATGGGCCTGCAGCGCCGGTACCTGTTGCGGCCATTGATTTGGGCCGCGCAGTGGATGGTCGTCGGGTGCCTGTGCGCGTTCAATGCCCCAAATAAAGGACTCTTTCAGATCGGCGGGCACCCCATCCTGCATCTTGGACGCGCCGGGCTTAAGCCAGCCCCGGTGACCGGCGGAAATCAGTACATCGCGCTTTTCTTCGGCACTACAACGGAAGAATTCGAACGCGTGTCGGCGTGCCGCGTCGATCAAGTTGCGTGGAATACCATGGCCGCGGACATAGATGAATCCGAGATTCTGGCTGGCTGCGTGCAACTGCTCTGCGACGCCGATCGAGTCGCTGCCATCGCGCAACGGCGTGATATCGATAACCGGTATCGAGTCTTTGCTTGAGGCTCTGGCCTGTGCGTAGCCCATAATAGTCAACCCAGCGAACTTTGTTGCATATTAAGCAATTAATTGAACTTTGGTCAATTTTCATGCCCGCTGAATGTCGCAAATATGATGATTTTCCGACGTTTTTTTCTGTTTCCTCGAGTCGGATGTCGAAGGCTTGCGACGGCGCATCAGGGAACCACTACCGGTTATTGCTCGTAGTGAATTAATACACGCGGGAATTTCGGCTCAAATCTGGTATTTCCGCATCCCGGTCAACGACTTGATGGTAAATATGCTTCTTATGAAAAAAGTATCTGGCGTTTCATTTTCTCTCCTTTTGGCCCTTAGCAGTGCGGCCTGGTCCGGTGCCTTGCAGGCCGGGCTTAAGGTGTCGTTTAACGAAAGTGCGCCAAAGGACCGCTTTAGCCTGCACAACGACAGCAATTGTGACTTCAAAAACGTCAGTGTTGAAATCGACCTGTCGGCCAGTGCCGCCAATCTGATTTTCGATACCACCAGCGCCGGTGCCGGTGTTGAGGTGTTTCAGCCATTCGAAAAAGTAGCCGGGCAGTTTGAACTACAGGGAACCGTCACCGACGGCGAGCAGCGACTGACGCTGATGATTAACGAATTTCCGGCGGGTGAGACAGTGAGCTTTACCATCGACGTGGATGACACCCTCGAGCGCAGCGAACTCGGCAATATTCGGGTGTCTTCGTCAGAGATGCAGGGCAGCCAGGTAAACATACAGCTGGACGGCAACGTTGCCACCGGCACATTCGGCAGTAACAACACATCGATTGTTGAAATCGAGTCGTGCGTTAAGTAGCCACACCGGGCCTCTGGCGATAAGCCCTAACGGGTCGAGCCACGGGTTCGGCCACGGTCTCATCAACTGCGTGCGTTTTATCAGCGCTCGGTATCGGCACTCGGGCGTCACAGGCAAAACACTTGTGAGTGCACAGGCGTTGATTAATTTAGTTGCTATGCTTAAGAAGGGACGGGGCAGTGGAAGCGCCGTCATCAGAGGTCTCGTCAAGAAGACTGGTGCGCTATTGCGCCCGAATGCAACCACCCACCACGCCGTTAACAGGCCAGCACGGAAGATTTGTTCATGATCAAGCGCTTTATATTCACCATCTTCGGATTGTTACTATTGATCGGATTGCTTGGTGGTGTGAAGGGCATGCAAATTGGCGCGCTGATCGCGGCTGGTAAAGAAATGCGACCGCCGCCCACCACCGTGTCATCCGCTGTTGTTGAATCGGTACAGTGGGAAAATACATTGCAGGCTATCGGTACACTTGAGGCCGGGCAGGGCATCATGTTGACGGCCGAGGCGCCCGGCCGCGTCACGGACTTGTTGTTCGATGGTGGCGAACTGGTCGAAGCCGGACAGGTACTGGTGCGACAGGATGTATCATCTGAGTCGAGTCAGTACGATCGTTCGCAGGCCGATCTGGCACTGGCGCAAAGTAACTTCAAACGTGTTTCCCGTCTGTACAACAACAAGGTGTTATCGCGCGCCGATTTTGATGCAGCGCGTTCACAGCTAAACTCCGCTGAAGCCGCGCTCAATGGTATTCAGGTTTCACTCGACAAGAAGCAGATTATCGCACCGTTTGCTGGCAGGCTCGGCCTGAGTCTGGTGGACATGGGGCAGGACCTGAGCGTCGGTGTGCCAATTGTATCTTTGCAGGCAGTCGATCCAATGCGGGTTAATTTTTCATTGCCGCAGCAGGCGCTCGCCGTTGTCAGCAAGGATCTGCCGATCAGACTGTTTGCCGATGCTGCACCTGGCCAGCAGTTTAACGGCAGAATCAACGCCATTGACACACAGATAGATAACGCCACCCGTAGTGTGCGGATTCAGGCCACTCTCGATCCATTGTCCAACGATACGCCATTACTGCCCGGTATGTATTCGCGAGTGGAAGTGGTGCTGCCAAAAACCGATCCATACCTGGTGGTGCCAACCACCGCCATCAGCTTTGCCACGTTTGGTGATTCTGTGTTTGTCATTGACTCCAACGACGAAGGCGGATTGGTGGCCCGCCAGCAGTTTGTACAACTCGGTGAACGCAGAGGGGATTTTGTCGCGGTAACCAAGGGTCTGCAGGCGAATCAAAAAGTCGTCAGTGAAGGTGTTTTTAAGTTGCGTAACGGCGCCGCCATCTCGTTAAGTGAAACCGGCAAGATAGACCCTCAACTGGCACCGCAGCCAGGCAACAGCTGAGCGGCGGCCGATGAAATTTACCGATATCTTTGTACGCCGACCGGTACTTGCGATTGTTGTCAGTCTGCTAATTCTGATTGCAGGCATACAGGCGATTGCCGGTCTAACCATACGACAATATCCGCGCAGCGATAATGCTGAAGTCACCATCAACACCGCCTACATTGGTGCGAGTGCTGATCTGGTGCGTGGCTTTATTACCACCCCGATTGAACGCGCTGTTGGCGGCATTGATGGCGTCGACTATGTGGCCTCTTCAAGCACGCAAGGCTTATCGACCATACGCGTGCGACTCGAACTCAACTACGATCCGATAAAAGCGCTGTCGGAAATCAACGCCAAAGTGGCACAGGTACGTGGTGATCTGCCACCGGAAGCCGAGGTACCGGTGATTGCGGTTGAATCAGCGGACAGCGCATTTGCGTCTGCCTATCTCAGCTTTACCTCAGACATACTTGAACCCAATCAGGTCACTGACTTTCTGGTGCGCGTGGTACAACCACGGCTCGGTGCGCTTGACGGTGTACAGCGTGCTGATGTTTTGGGTGCGCGCACGTTTGCGATGCGTATATGGCTCGATTCAGAGCGGCTTGCCGCTCACGGTATCAGCCCCACACAAGTGCGGCAGGCACTGTCGGCCAACAACTATCTGTCTGCCATTGGCCAGACGCGTGGTTCGTTATTGCAGGTTAACTTATCGGCCAACACCGATCTGCACAGCGTTGAAGAGTTTAACAATCTCGCGATTCGATCAGAGAACGGCGCGGTGGTTCGTATGCAGGATGTGGCCGAGGTTGAACTTGGCTCTGAGTCTTACGACACCGTGGTTCGCTACAACGGTGACGAAGCCATATTTATGGGTATCTGGCCGTTGCCCAATTCGAATACGCTGGAAGTGATTGCCGGTGTTCGCGAAGAACTGGAAAACATTAAAAGCGACCTGCCCACCGGCATGGAAGCGACCATGGCCTACGATGCATCAGAGTATATACAAAGCTCTATCATCGAAGTTATAAAAACACTGGCTGAAACATTATTGATTGTCGTGCTGGTTATCTACCTTTTTCTCGGTTCACTGCGTTCGGTGCTGGTACCGGTGGTCGCGATACCAATCTCACTGATTGGCGCGGTATTTTTAATTCAGGTGTTTGGTTTCAGCGTCAATCTACTCACATTGCTGGCCATTGTTTTATCGGTGGGGCTGGTGGTGGACGATGCGATTGTTGTGGTAGAAAACGTCGAGCGTCATATTGCCGAGGGTAAGTCGAGGGTCGAGGCAGCACTGCTGGGTGCGAGGGAATTAACCGGCCCGGTCATCGCCATGACTGCAACACTGGTGGCGGTATACCTGCCTATCGGTTTACAGGGCGGATTGACAGGTTCATTGTTTCGCGAGTTTGCATTCACGCTTGCCGGCGCTGTGACGATCTCCGGAATTGTCGCGTTAACCCTGTCGCCAATGATGTCATCAAGCCTGTTGCTCGACGGTGAGAAAAAAGGCTTTGCACTCAGGGCCAACAACTTTTTTGAACGGATACGCAAGTCGTACATCAACAAACTGCAGGGCACACTGAAGTATCGACCGGCTGTGTATCTGGTATGGATAGTCATTGCTCTGTTGTGTGTTCCGTTATTTATCATGTCACCGAAGGAGCTGGCGCCGACGGAAGATCAGGGTGTGATCTTCGGCATCATCTCCGGCTCCGGTAACTCAACCATCGAGCGGGCATCGCAGTTTGGTGCCGAGACAGATGAACTATTGCGTGGCGTCGACGAAGCAGCGTTTACTTTTCAACTGACGTTTCCGACCTCGGGCTTTGCCGGCCTGGTACTCGATGACTGGTCTGAGCGTGAGCGCACTGTGTTCGACGTCAAGCAAGAGGTCGCACAAAAATTTAGCGGTGTCAGCGGACTGGATATTTTTGCCATTACACCGGCAGCGCTGCCGGGTGGCGGGCAGTTTCCGGTGGAATTTGTTATCGCCTCCACCGCTGAACCTGACGAAATACTGCAATACGCTCAGCAAATTCAGCTGAAGGCGATACAGTCGGGCCTGTTTGCGTTTCCGCCGCAAATCGATACCAAAATCGACCTGGCTCAAAGTAATCTGATCATTGACCGCGATAAGGTAGCCGATATGGGCCTGACCATGCAGCAGGTCAGTGCGGATGTCGGCACTTTGCTCGGTGGCAACTTCGTTAACCGCTTTAATATCGACGGTCGCAGTTACAAAGTAATTCCACAGGCGTTGCGCGTCGAACGGCTCAACCCGGAACAACTGCGATCACTGTATGTCAGCGGACCTAATGGTCAGCCGATCCAACTCGGTTCCATAGCAGACATCGAAAACACCACTGTGCCGCGTGCGTTAAATCGCTTTCAACAACTCAACGCCGTGAAGTTGAGCGGCGTGACCATTAAAACACTTGATGAAGCACTGGCCTTTCTCGAACAGTCAGCGGCGGAGGTGTTGCCACAGGGCTACTCACTCGACTACACCGGTGAGTCGAGGCAGTTGCGACTGGAAGGCAACAAGTTCCTGCCGGCCTTTACACTTGCCATTGTGTTGATTTATCTGACACTCGCTGCTCAGTTCAACAGCTTTAGAGATCCGTTTGTTATTCTGGCGGGTTCCGTGCCGCTGGCCATGTTTGGTGCGTTGATATTCACGTTTCTTAAGATGCCTAACCCGGAACTGCCGTACTGGACAAACAGCTTTACCACCACATTGAACATTTATTCACAGGTGGGGCTGGTCACATTGATTGGCCTGGTGGCAAAGAATGGCATCCTGGTTGTCGAGTTTGCGCGTGGTCTGCAGGAGCAGGGGCTGTCCAAGCTGGCGGCGATCACCCATGCGTCATCAACACGATTGCGTCCAATCCTGATGACCACCGTGGCGACTGTGGCCGGCCACTTTCCGCTGGTGCTTGTGACCGGGGCAGGCGCCGAGGCGCGCAACTCGATTGGCCTGGTACTGGTCGGTGGTATGGCGATTGGCACTCTGTTCACGTTGTTTATTATCCCTTCGGTTTACATGTTGATCGCGCGTGACCTGGGCGGTACCAGAACCGAGGTGTCGGAGTCTGAAACTGATCGCCGCGAGTTACCCGGTGACGATGTCGACGACGACCCCTACGGCGAACTTGCCTACGCCAGCAGACGATAACGCGGTGTAACTGCTTTCACTGGGAATCCTTGAACATCCGGGTGAGCCGGGTTAGCGTAGCGCTAACACCTCACCCGGAGCACCACTGTGAATGTCTCTGCGATCACACCAATTCTGAATGTGTCCGACATGCAGCAGTCGTTTGACTGGTTTGAACGACTGGGTTGGAAAAAGGGTTGGGAGTGGGGCAGCCCGGTCACATTTGGTGGCGTTTGCAGTGGTAACGTTGAAATCTTTCTGTGTCTTGATGGGCAGGGTGGTCGCGGCAGGGGCACCAACACAACCACCTTTGGCACAACGGAAAGCGAAACGGCTGATCAGGGTGTCTGGATGTCGCTTTGGGTGGACGATGTTGATGCAGTGTACGAGGCATGTCAGCGGCAACAGATTGAAGTGACCTGGCCGCCTGAAGACATGCCCTGGAACGTCCGCGAGATGCATGTGCGGCACCCGGATGGTCATGTATTTCGCGTAGGGCAGTCACTGGTTGAGTAGCCAGCGTCAGCCAGTTTTGGCTGTGAGGCGCGCGCTTTAAGCGCCGGTAAATTCCTCACCAATCAGAAGCAACAGATGCGGTTGTGCCGGCATTGAGCAGGTTATTACCCGTGGCACCGCTGTCAGTGCTTTTGGCGGTTGTCGGGAATACACTGTGGTGCGAAGTTTCTGGAACGGTGCGTGTTTAGTGTACTGTGCCCCTTCCGCCAATCTCAGCACCGGTTATCCATTGATAGCCCGCCAGTACCCGCAGTGATGATCAGACGCTTTCTTCAATCCAGACTCGGCTTTTTCGTGCTCGCGCTGCTAACAGGGCTGCTCGTTGGCGCGACTACCGTGGCGCTGATGGAAGGCATTGTGTTGCTGCAGGATGTGGTTTTTACACGCTATGGCTCTGACAAAGTCTTCTGGCTGATCGACAAGTCCGACTGGTCCGTGGTGCTGGCACCAGTGCTCGGCGGCATTATCGTGGGCATCATTCTGCGCAACATGCCGGGACGTCGCTTTCACGGTATCGCCGATGTCATGGAGGCGAGTGCGATGCGCGCCGGTCGTATGGACGTGCGCTCTGGTGGCATAGCCGCGCTGGCAACATGGGTATCACTGGGCTCTGGTGCTCCGCTCGGACGCGAGGGACCGGCTGTGCACATTGGTGCGTCGCTGACCGCCTGGCTGGCGGAGCATCTCGGGCTTGGTCGCGCGCAGTCTATTGCGCTGCTGGGCTGTGCTGCTGCCGCCGCCGTGACCGCATCTTTCAATACACCTATCGCCGGTGTGCTGTTCGCGCTGGAGGTGATTGTCGGCTACTACTCGCTGCGGGTGTTTACGCCGGTGGTGGTTGCAGCCATGGGGGCAGTCATCGTGCGCCGCAGTGTCTATGGCAGCGGGCCCGAATTTCAGCTGCCCGACTACGATATCGGATCGTTCTGGGAACTACTGGCGTTTGCCGGCCTTGGGCTGGTGGCGGCGCTGGTGGTGCAGTCGTTTATTTATCTGGTGATGGCATCGCAAAACGCTTGGGCCAAAACGCCGGTGCCGCCATGGCTGCGACCTGGCTGTGCGGGTGTGCTGATTGGCTGTATCGCGCTGTACTATCCGCTCAGCCTTGGTGTTGGCTATGAGGGCACATCACTGGCGCTGAATCAGAACCTGACCATCAGCCTGATGCTCGCGCTGTTAGTAGCCAAGTTGCTCGGCGGTGCGGTGGCGCTCGGCAGTGGATTCGCCGGTGGGGTTTTTAGCCCCGCGCTCTTTATGGGGGCTATGCTCGGCGGCGTGTTCTGGTTTGTTATAGAAACACTGCTGCCGTTGCCGCCTTCAAGTCAGGGCGTGTACTCCGTCGTTGGTATGGCGGCGGTTGCCTCTGCCATGCTTGGCGCACCCATCTCCACACTGCTTATCGTGTTTGAGTTAACCGTAGACTACGACCTGGTTATTGCAGTCATGCTGGCGTCGGCTATGGCCAGCACCTGTATGCAGGTATTGCCCTATGGATCGTTTTTTCGCTGGCAGTTACACCGACGCGGTATCAACCTTCAAATCGGGCGCGATCAGAGCTTGATGCGCACCCGCAACATCGATGAGTTTGTCAGTGACAAATATATTGTTGCGAGCGCTACTGACTCATTGTCAGAACTGCAGGATGCGATGGGTGCGGCGAATCATCACTACGCGATCATCAACGATGAAAACGGTGTTTTTTGTGGTGGTGTGTCTGCCTCTGACATCGTTAACGGTCGCGCCACCATGGGACAGACGGCGCAGTGCAACGAGATACTGCACAGCACCGAAGATGTATTGCCGGTCAGCACCAGTTTGCTGGCCGCACAGCAAAAGTTTAATGATCTAAACAACCGACATTGTCTGCCCGTGACACGCACCGGCGATGAAGGTGCCGAAGTCGTTGGCGTTGTGTACCGTGACGATGTGCTGTTTGCGTTGTACGACCTGATGCGTGAAGCCCGCTCCGAAGAATACGGGGCCAGTAAATAGCCCGCTTAAATGTAAAAGATTAGTTGAACTGATCAATGGCAGTAAAAAACCGCGCCATCTCATCGTCGGTGCCAATCGAAATCCGCAGCCACGGTTGCAGCCGGGGTTTGTTCCAGTAACGCACCAGCACACCGCGGGCGGACAGGTGTTCAAATACCGCGGCGGCATTGCCATCAGCCGGTGAGGCAAAAACAAAGTTTGCACTGCTCGGCAACACCTGCCAGTGGCGCGCCTGCAACTGTGCAATGGTATCGGTGCGCGTCTGCACAATGCGCTCGATGGTCTCTCTATAGTAGGTTTCATCAGCCAGTGAAGCGATACCCGCAGCCTGCGCAATGGCATCAACCGGGTATGAGTTAAACGAATCTTTTACGCACCTGAGGGCATCAATCAGATTGGTGTCGCCAATAGCTACACCGAGCCTCAGTCCGGCCAGAGACCGGCCCTTTGAAAAGGTGCGAGATACCAGCAGATTCGGATGTCGATCAATCAGTTCTACCGCACTGCGCGCACCAAAATCTGCATAAGCTTCATCGACCAGCACCACCTGATCCGCAGCACTGGTCAGCAACTGCTCTATAGAATCCATAGACACATCCATCGCAGTCGGTGCATTCGGGTTCGGGAAAACAATGCCTCCAGCGTCAGTGTCGAATGCATTCAGGTTCAGTTGAAAATTGTCGTCGAGTGCGACCGTGGCTGGCTCGATATTCAGTAAATCGCAATAGACCGGGTAAAAGCTGTAACTGATGTCCGGGTACTGCAGTGGCTTATCGCCGGTGAAAAACGCCATAAACGCCATCGCCAGTATTTCATCAGAGCCATTGCCAACAAACACCTGCTGCGGTTGCACGCCGTGGTAGCGAGCCAGAGCCTCGCGCAGCTCTGTGGCATCCGGGTCCGGATAGCGCCGCAGCGCATCGCCTGAAACTCCGCTAACTGCCTTGAGCACAGCCGGTGATGGCGGGTAGGGATTCTCGTTGGTGTTCAACTTAACGATGTCAGCACCGCTGCGTTGTTCACCAGGCACATAGGGTGTCAGGCGGCGTGCGAGTTCAGACCAGTACCTGCTCATAGCGCCTCGTTACTTATACGATTGTTCATGCGTTTGATCATGCGGTTGTTGTTTGGCGCCGTGCGATAGCGGCTGTATTAATAGTCGATGCTGACAATAATGGCAGTACCGTCGATTACCTGCCAGCGGATATTGTAACGGGAAATTCGCATGCCCCAGCTTTGATTGACTGCACCGTCGCGTCGACGCTCGTAGGCGGGGCGCGGATCCAGTGCGATCGTTTCTTCAATGACCGGTATCAGTGCCGGTAGTGCCGTATGCGAGGCGGCGAAGTCGTCTCTGGCGCGCGCTGCATCCTCGTGCCATATCACCGGTAGCGTAGGCTCTGCCTGTGGGGCCCAGTCGCTGTGAGCATGTGGCAGTGCATCGACAAACGGCACATAAGGTTTGATATCAATAACCGGCGTGCCATCCAGAAAGTCACCGCTTTTTATATGAATAAGCAGTTCGTCACCACTGGCCTCTATGTTGATCATCTCCACTGCACTAAGCCCAATCGGGTTGGGGCGATTCGGGCTGCGTGTGGCGAATACACCGATGCTTGTTTTGCCACCGAGGCGCGGTGGGTTCACCAGTGGTTTGGCGCGCTGATAACGTTGCTGGTGAAACACAAACACAATCCACAGGTGTGAAAAGGCCTCCAGTCCGCGGATCGACAGACGGTTGAAATCAGTGTTGGGCATAACAATCGAGGCCCGCGCTGATTTAACCAGGCCAGACTGTCTCGGCACGCCAAAGCGCTCCGGGTAACACGAACGTATCGTCGCCACGGGCGTCAGATGCACGGCGTTTACCTCTGGCGCATTGCTCTCCGGCGCACTGCTCGCTGGCGCACTGTCTGGTTCGTTGTTGTGCTGCTGCGCCAATCGCTCGTTATCCGCGCTCAAGTGTTAAATCCATTGGTTGTGTTAATGACACTGGCAGCGCGGAATATAACATGGCAGCCCTCCAGTCTTGTGCCCGTGGCTCGTAACTGTGGCTCGTAACTGGGGCTCGTGACTGCGGCTTTTGGCCATGTCTCGCACGGCACCTGTCGCTGCGGCTCGCATTCACTGCAAGTTGCCGTTGGCCACATCAGTTACACTGCACGGGTTAGAAATGATGATCGCCACCTTTGTTTCACTCTTATGCTCAAATTTCCAGCGCCCATTGAACCAACTGCGCAGCCGCCGGCGCGAGTCCGTGATGTTCTCGGCGCCATTAGTACCACGACACTCGCCAATGCACTGATCGGATTTATTTTCGCCGCCAGTGGTCCGGTGGCTGTCATTCTGGCTGTGGGTACTCAGGGCGGGCTTGCACAGCAAACGCTGGCGTCGTGGATCTTTGGCGCATTCTTTTTAAATGGCCTGCTGTCCATCATCGCGTGCTGGCTGTACCGCACGCCAATGGTCTTTTTCTGGACTATACCCGGCACGGTGCTGGTCGGTCCGGCGCTGACCCATCTGCGTTTTGAAGAAGTTGTCGGCGCCTTCTATGTGACCGGACTGCTGATGCTGCTACTCGGTTTCTCAGGCTGGGTACGGCGCGCGATGGATGCGATCCCGATGCAAATCGTCATGGGCATGGTGGCAGGGGTATTTCTGCAGTTCGGCACTGGCTGGGTGCAATCGGTGGTAGCGGATGTATGGCTGGCGGGGGCCATGACGGCTGTGTTCCTGCTGCTGACAGCGCTGCCGTCAGTCGGCCGCTATTTACCACCACTGATCAGCGCATTGGTCACCGGTCTGTTGATCATTGTTTTGGATGAGCGCATCGTGGTACAGGCCACGGTTGGCGGTCAGTGGCTGAGCCTGCCGCAGGTCATCAGGCCGGAGTTTTCATGGCAGGCAATTTTTGAACTGGTGGTACCGCTGGCGATTACGGTGCTGGTTGTGCAAAACGGTCAGGGCACCGCCGTGCTGCACAGCGCCGGTCATCGCGCCCCGGTTAACTTTATTACAGCGGCTTGCGGTTTGTGGTCAATGCTGGTGGCGGTAACGGGAACGGTTTCCACATGTCTCACGGGCCCGACGAACGCACTCATCTCCAGTTCCGGGGAGCGCAATACACACTTTGCCGCAGGAATGCTGGTTGGGTTACTGGCACTGGTTTTTGGTTTATTCGCACCGCTGTTTACGCAGTGGATGCTTGCCTGTCCGCCGGCGTTTATCGCCACGCTGGCTGGTTTGGCGCTGCTAAAAGTGCTGCAGGCCGCTTTCCATACAGCCTTTGCCAGTCGCTTTCAGCTCAGTGCCATGGTGACTTTTCTGGTGACGGTGTCAGATATTTCGCTGTTCAACATCGGCGCGCCGTTTTGGGGGCTGGTGGCGGGCTTTGCGATGTCGTGGCTGATTGAACGGGCTGACTACAAAACTGATTCTGAATAAAAGTGCGCCAGGTAGAAGTGCGCAGGGCGGAAGCCTTCCTGGATTCCGCCCTGCGACTGCAACGCTAATACAATGCTATATCCTTGCTCCAGACTACAACGCTTGCTACCAACAATCGCTAGGAG
>CAYMFQ010000038.1:34249-36409 GCA_964389335.1 uncultured Granulosicoccaceae bacterium | reverse complement strand
TTGTTCTGTTTTTGGCATTGGAAAATGAACAATGTTCTGAAATTTTTGCATGAACTAAATTAAATTACAAAATAGTTCTTTTAATTTGATTTGTGGTAAATATTTTCCAACTATAACGGTCCGAGGCGGTAACAATCAACCGCTCCCTTTCACCGTTTTAGCTCATGGTAACTATGGCCATACACACAGATGTAGTCGTTATTGGCGCCGGGCCGGTCGGGCTGTTCCAGATTTTTGAACTTGGTTTGCTTGGACTGCGAGCGCACGTTATTGAAGCGCTGGATCGTCCCGGTGGTCAGTGTACTGAGCTGTATCCCGATAAGCCCATTTACGATATCCCCGGGTTGCCGGTGATCGGTGCGCAGCAATTGATTGATAATCTGCTGCAGCAGGCGGCGCCGTTTGAGCCAGTGTTTCACCTTGGTGAGCGCGTCCTTGAAGTGCAAAAGATTGATGCAGACCACTGGCAGTTAACCACGTCTGCCAATAAGACATTTCACACCAAAGCCGTTGTCATTGCTGGCGGGGTTGGTGCGTTTGCGCAGGTTACGCTGAAGGTGCCGGATGTGGAGTCCTATCTGGACCATTCGCTTTTTTATTCGGTAAAAACACCGGAGATACACCATGGCAAAGACATTGTCATACTGGGTGGTGGCGACTCTGCGCTGGACTGGGCGCTGAATCTGCAGCCGCATGCTAATAGTGTGGTGGTAGTGCACCGCCCGCAAAAATTCAAAGCCAGCCCCGCATCGGTGGAACGCCTGCAGCAATTGTGTGCGGATTACGAAATGCAGCTGCTGACCGGTAATGTCACCGGTTTGATTGGTGCTGAACGACAGTTGCAGGGTATTGAGGTGACCTCGGCCGATGGCGTTAAACGTCGCATAGATCTGGATCACTTACTGGTGTTCTTCGGCCTTTCGCCGAACCTTGGCGCTATGGCAGCGTGGCCCATTGATCGAGTGAAGAATCAGTTTACGGTTGACACCGAGCGCTTTCAGACCAGTCAGTCGGGAATCTATTCGATTGGTGACATCAACACCTACCCCGGAAAAAAGAAATTGATTCTGAGTGGTTTCCACGAAGCCGCGCTGGCTGCGTTTGCGATTAAAGAGCAACTCAGCCCTGGTAAAAAAGCCACTCTGCAATACACCACCACCAGCACCCTGATGCATCAGCGGCTCGGAGTGGATGGTGCGCAAACCAATCAACACGCCGCATAGCTGCAAGCGAACAGACGAGAAAACCCAATGGACAAAATAAAGCAAGATAATGCTGCCTCAGGAATCATCGTTGCCAATGATCTTCGCACCGGACTGACCGTGTTTTTAACTGCGGGCGGCGAGTGGGCAGAGCAGGTTGCCGCTGCGTGGATTGTGCCATCAGAACACAGGGAACGCGCAATGCAAGTTGCCGCAGAGGCGGAAAGCAGGAATCTCGTTACCGGTGTCTACCTGACTGAATGCGATGATTTGGGCCGGCCCCTGACTCTGCGGGAGCGGTTGCGAGTCAAAGGCCCAACTGTTGACTACTTACCTCAGCACCCTGTCGAGAGTACTGGTGGAACGTTGCAACTGCAGGCAGGGACATAAGTGTGTACCAGTACGATGAGTTTGACCAGCAACTGGTTGATCAGCGCAGTGATGAATTTCGTCAGCTGGTAAAACGCCGGTTAAGCGGTGCAATCAGCGAAGAAGAGTTTAAGCCGGTAAGGCTGATGAACGGTCTGTATTTACAGCTGCACGCCTATATGCTGCGCGTGGCAATTCCGTACGGGGTGCTTTCATCTGCGCAGATGCGTAAGCTTGCTTACATAGCGGATCGTTATGACCGCGGTTATGGACACTTTACCACCCGTCAGAACATACAATTTAACTGGCCGTCGCTGGTGGATACACCGGACATACTCGACGAACTTGCATCGGTGCAAATGCATGCGATACAGACCAGTGGCAATTGTATTAGAAACATCACCACAGACCCGTTTGCTGGTGTCGCCGCTGATGAAGCGGTTGATCCAAGGCCGTTGGCTGAGCTGTTGCGGCAATGGTCGACACTGCATCCGGAGTTTCGTTATCTGCCACGCAAGTTCAAGTTTGCGATAACCGGCAGCGAGCGTGATCGTGCGGCGATAAAGGTGCATGATATTGGTTTGCAGCT
>CAYMFQ010000038.1:19021-34149 GCA_964389335.1 uncultured Granulosicoccaceae bacterium | reverse complement strand
CGTTGATGTATGGGCCGGGGGTGGTCAGGGCCGCACGCCGAAGATTGCACAATGCATAAGTAAAGATGTCTCTTTGCAGGAGTTACTGCCCTATCTTGAGGCATTGATGCGTGTCTATAACCAGCATGGCAGAAGAGACAATAAGTACAAGGCCCGAATAAAAATCCTGCTTGCAGAGATTGGTTTACCAGCATTGCAGGAGGAAGTTGAAAAGGCTTTTAACATAATTGACCGCAGTCGGTTTGCGTCAGTGGCCGCAGAGCTGGCGCGCTTGTCGAAGCGTTTCATCGCGCCTGCGTATTTACAGAAAATCGCTGACATTCGCACTCGAGTGGCTACCAGTGAAACAGTTGTGAACGACGTCATTAAGGTGCCGGCGTCCGAGTTGATTGGTACCCACCCGTCTTCGGTGTCTGCGGAGTATTGGCGCTGGCTAAGCCGCAACATTCGGGCTCATCGGCACATTGAACATGCGATAGTAGTGATATCTCTGAAGCCTATTGGTGGCATACCCGGTGACGCAAGTGCAGAGCAGATGCGTGCAATGGCAGATATTGCCGATGAATTTTCGAGTGGCGAATTACGTATAACGCATCGGCAGAATGTAGTGTTACCACATGTGCGAAAAGACACTCTCGAAACACTGTGGCAACGCCTTACCGACGCTGGTCTGGCTACCAGCAATGTGGATCTGCCAAGCGATATTATCGCTTGTCCGGGGATGGACTACTGCGCGCTGGCAACCGCACGTTCAATACCGGTCGCACAGGAGATTGCCAGGACCATTCGCGCCAAAGAACAATCGGCATCACCCGGTGCGGTGTCGGTGAATATATCGAGGTGCATTAATGCGTGTGCCCATCACCACGTGGCTAATATTGGCATACTCGGGCTTGATCGCAACGGAGTTGAAAATTATCAAATCACGCTGGGTGGTCGCAGCGATGAAAACGCACGAGTGGGTGAGCGCATGGGGCGGGGACTGCTGGCTGAGGAGATTGGTCCTGCAGTGGAGCGGATCTTTGATACGTATATGGATGCACGTTTGCCCGATGAAGACTTTGGCGATACCTATCAACGGGTTGGTAAGGCACCATTTAAACAGGCGATATACCGGGGAGAAAATGCGACTGCTTAAGGCCGATGGCACAATACACAAAGTCGGGGCCAATGCTGCAGAGTCTGGTGTTGTGTTGAATGCTGACAGCATGGTCAACAGTGACGAGTGGCGACAGTCGCTGGTGAGTACAGATGTGGCGGTGGTTAATTTCGCATCAGTTGCAGACGGTCGTGGCTTTTCGGTGGTTGCCGAACTGCGTGAGGATAGCCAGTACACCGGTCAGATCTACGCCAGCGGCAGCACGAACCCGGAGCAATTGACACTCGCTTTTCAGTGTGACTGCGATGGCGTATTTATCGATGACAACAGTTGGCAGCGGTATGGGGAGCAGACCTGGAAGGCGGCATTGAATCCGGATGTGCGCCACAGTTATCTGCGCTACCGCTGGCACGCAGTAGCGTCTATCTGGGAGCAGCGTCAGCCCGTGTCAGAAAATAATCGTTAGATTTCTGTCAAACCTTCAAGGAATGCTAATCACGGACGATTGTTAGTTAACACGAGCGAAAGGATATCGCTATGCAACCTGCCAGTTTACGTAGCTTTATGACAGCAGATGTTGCAACTGTCGAAGCAGGGACAAATCTGGCGGAAGCCGCGCACCAAATGAGGGAGCGCCGGCTTTCGTGTCTGTTGATTATTGAAAACCGTGTTCCCATCGGGATCGTGACCGAGCGCGATTTTACGGCGCTCTCTGCATCGATGCTTGAGGGCAACCTTGCCGGCACGTTGTCAGATCTGATGACGGCTAACCTGATTACCGTTAATGCCGACGCCGATTGTCATGAGGCTCATCAATTGATGCAGGCCATGAAAATTCGGCGGCTTGTCGTTGTGGAAGACGACGGCAGCTTCTGCGGACTGGTCACCCGTGCCGATATCCTGAGGGCTCATACTGCGGAAATTGAACAACAAAAGGCGACGCTTGAGCGACGTGTTGCCGAACGCACGGCAGAGCTTGAAGAATTAAACGAAGTATTAACCAGTATTTCGATGCGCGATCCGCTGCTCGACATTGGCAATCGACGTGCGATGGATAATACCCTGGCTGATGTGTTTGAGCGCACGCGGCGCTATAGGCGTCCCTATGCCGTGGCGCTTGTCGATGTGGATCACTTTAAAACTTACAACGACTTCTACGGTCACCAGGCCGGTGACGATACCCTGGTGGCGATAGCTGCAACCATTAAGAAAATGATCAGGCGCACAGACTCGGTTTACCGCTATGGCGGAGAGGAATTCCTTATTGTTTTGCCGGAAGTCGGTGAAGAGGGTGGGGCGATCGCAGCAGAACATGTGCGAGACAGTGTTGAAAAGATGGCGCTGCCACACGAGAAAGCCAATCGGGGTTTTGTCACCGTTAGTATTGGTGTGGCGGAGGAACTGCTTGACGCACCCGATCAGAACGAGACCATTGCACGTGCTGATGAAGCGTTATACCGAGCTAAGCACAATGGACGTAACAAGGTTGAGCGCGCTTCGGAAAACGATCCAAAAGTCGTCAATGACAACGATGAAGGTAATTCGAAGGTGGCCTAGTGGGTCGTGCGGCAGATCTTGTGCAACGAAAGCCGGGGCCGTAGATCGGCCCCGTTGTTCTCTGTGGCGTAGCGTTACACTAAGCGTAGTTACGAAGCCCTAGTTACGTACGATTTCCACCTGGATGATTGAAGCGCCAGAGTCGAAATCAAAGCTCAGTCCATTGGCGGGACCGGCAGTAGCCTGAGTAATTCCAGTCTGTCCGGCATGCGGACCGATGACGCCTCGTGGATCTTCGAGTGCTGCTTCTGCCAGGTCAGTCAGGATAAGATCTCCGTTGCTGTCCACGCCAGTGGCACGGCACGGTGGCGGGAAGTAAGAATTGCTATCCGCTCCGTTAACTCGTGTGCCTGCGTCGTAGACGACCGCTGTTTGTACCAGTGGGTCTGTTCCGGTAGGTAGTGAAATCGAATCGAATCCTGCAATGCCATCGTTGGTGCAGATAACCATGTTAACCGCACTGAATACGTGTGCCGGCTGATCGGTTGTTAGTGAAATGGTTGCTGTGCCGCCCGGACCAAACGGGCCGTCACCGGCAACGCCTGCACCACTGATCGCATCACCAAGGGTTCCAGCCAGTTCTACCAGCGGAGTGTTGTCACCCATTTCAGCAATTGCCTGAACTTCATCCGATGCTTCTTCGCCGATCTGGAAAAGATGCACTGACGTGTCGTGAATGGCCACGACTGGTGGTGTGACGAGTTGATTGCTTACGTTAGTAAAGGTGATCTGGTAAGTGGTGGGTTCACCAGCAGTTGCACCGCCATCAACATCATTATCATCATCGTCATCAGAGCTACAGGCGCCAAGCGCAAGAGTGGCAGCGATCAGACTGGCTGTTAGGGTTTTTTTCATTAGAATTCCTCAAATACGGGCATGAGATTTATAAGAACGCAACGACGTTTATCGTGGCAACGACTGAAAGCAAAGATATGTTTGCCGTCAGTTAATGCTGTCAGGTGGAAGCGAATACCGCTTCACTGATTCCTGATAACACCTAGACCTGGCCTGAAATGGATGGTTCATTGGTCGGAACTCTGTATTTATATCTAATTTCTAACAGAATAATGTCGGTGGTCGTGACATTTGACAGAACGTCAATAGTGCCTGTATCCAGCTGTCGCGCTTATGGGTATGTCGTGCTGCGTGATTGTTGTTGCAGACAGAGGATACTGAGGTTTCAGAAGCCTGAAGGAGCGGTAAGTAGTATGGAGACCAGAAGGGCAGGTGCCGACATCTCGACACCTGAGGTCACATCAATGACAGATTTTCGGTAACGCGCTTGTGCAGAGTGATGTTCTCAAAGCGCGTGAAAGTAGCGGAAATTAATAACTAGAAATTGGCCGCTTTATCGCCCAGCTGGCTGGCCAGATACTCATCGTAGGTGCCGGCAAAGTCGAAAACCTTTTGATCTTTTATTTCCATAATCCTGGTTGCGAGTGACGAGACGAACTCACGATCATGACTGACAAATATCAGTGTGCCCTCATAGTGTTCGAGGGCCAGGTTGAGTGACTCAATGGATTCCATATCCAGGTGGTTGGTCGGCTCATCCATGATCAGCACATTGGGAGATGACATGATCATGCGTCCGAATAGCAGCCGGTTCTTTTCACCACCAGAGCACACCTTTACCTGTTTTGAAAAATCGCTGTTTGAAAACAACAGGCGACCCAGGGTACTGCGGACTATTTCATCATCGTGTTCTGCTTTACGCCATTGTGTCATCCAGTCGAACAGATTCAGATCATTGTCAAACAGCGCATTGCTGTCCTGTGGGCAATAGCCGAAGCTGGCGTTTTCCGCCCACTTGATGGTGCCATCATTGGCATTGAGTTCATCCACCAGCAGGCGCAGGAAGGTAGATTTACCGACCCCGTTTTCGCCGATGATTGCAAGCCGCGCCCCTGCCTCCAACATAAAGCTGTGGTCACTGAAGAGGGGGCCTTCGTCGAAACCGTGGCCGAGCCCTTCTACTGTAAGTGCGAGACGATGGAGTTTCTTTTCCTGCGTAAAGCGAATGTACGGGCTGACGCGGCTCGACGGTTTGATATCCACCAGCTGTATTTTCTCAATTTGTTTCGCGCGTGATGTTGCCTGCCGTGCCTTTGAGGCGTTGGCTGAAAAGCGGCTGACGAACTGCTGCAGATCAGCGATTTGTGATTTCTTTTTAGCGTTCTCAGCCTGTAGCTTCTCGCGCGCCTGGGTCGAGGCGATCATGAAGTCATCATAGTTGCCGGGGTAGATGCGCAATTCGCCGTAGTCTATGTCAGCCATATGCGTGCACACAGCGTTCAGGAAATGACGATCGTGCGAGATGATGATCATTGTGCTTTTTTGCGCGTTTAATACGCCTTCGAGCCAGCGGATTGCATTCAGGTCAAGGTTGTTGGTGGGTTCGTCGAGCAGCAGAATATCCGGCGAACTGAACAGCGCCTGCGCCAGCAGCACACGCAGTTTCCAACCGGGAGCCACCTCGCTCATGGGGCCGTTGTGCAGCGACTCTTCGATACCTGCGCCTAACAGGAATTCCCCGGCGCGACTTTCGGCTGTATAGCCATCCATTTCAGCGAACTGGTTTTCAAGTTCCGCGACCTTCATACCGTCTTCTTCGGACATCTCCGGCAGGCTGTAGATACGCTCGCGTTCCTGCTTCACGGCCCACAGTTCCGCGTGGCCCATGATGACCGTGTCGAGTACGGTGTGCTCTTCGAAGGCGAACTGATCCTGGCTCAGCTTACCGAGCCTTTCGTTCGGCGTTACTGAAACTGATCCGGTGCTCGGCTCCAGCGCGCCTGCCAGAATGTTCATAAAGGTTGATTTGCCGCAGCCGTTCGCGCCAATCAGCCCGTAACGATTGCCATCGCCGAATTTAACGGAAATATTTTCAAACAGCGGCTTTGCACCAAATTGCATGGTAACGTTGGCGGTTGAAATCACTCGATTGTTCCTTTGCGCGAAAGCTTGGTCAGCCGCCCATTATAGAAGAAAATGCAAGTCGATTGTGCATAAACGGTTTGTGGTTGATGTAGCATGCGTTGACCCCGTCACAATCATTCATTCGTCTCATCAGCGGACAGATCAAACCTTATGACGCGAAAAAAATTATTGGTGACCGGTGCCGCCGGTACCGTGGCCGGCTTTGTGGTTGATGCGCTCAGGAAAGACTACGACCTGGTGTTAATTGATGTCAGGGATACGAATGGCGCCGGCGAGCCACTCGCCGATATCAACCTGCTTGATCTGGTTGACACCAATCGGGACAGCTACCGACACCTCTTTAGCGGCTGCGATGCGGTGTTGCACTTTGCCTTTGTTGGAGATTCGAACCCGGCGCACACACCGTCTGCTGATCAGCGCTTTACGCATGAAATGGCGAATCTGCAGATGGCGTACAACATTTACCAGACCAGTCTCGAGGCCGGAGTAAGACGGGTTGTGATGGCCAGCTCCAATCATGCAGCTGACTATTTTGAACCGCTAATACTCGATCAGCAGCTGGATATGGTCGACCCGAATCAGCGTGCATTGTCTGACAACTATTACGGCTGGGCAAAAGAGTCCTACGAGCATCTCGGGTTTGTGTTTGCTGTGGGGCGACAGGCCACCGGTTCCGGCAACGCACAGCCGCTTGAAAATATTCAGCTCCGTATCGGCGGGCCGCGCGAGGACGATCTGGATAATCTGACGCCAGGCGATATGCGACGTGTGCGTCGGGCACTGGCAGCCTATCTGAGCGAGCGCGACTTAGTGCAGCTGGTGGTGCGTAGCGTTGAGGCGCAGGATATACGCGATGAGCACGGTGTACCTTTTCAGATCTTTTATGGTATCAGTGGCAATTCACATGCGTTCTGGAGCATTGCCAACGCGCGCCGCATCATCGGTTACGAACCGCAGGACAATAGTGAAATTAAGTTTGCCGATAAAGTAGCCATGCATATCAAGGCGCACAAGGCGCAATAAGCTGCGCCCTGTAGTTGAAGAAACGCTATTACCGCGAATCGGGCGGGCTAGCGGTTAAGTGCCGCAATCTGTGCCCGCCGATCAACGCCCCATTTGTACTGCGGCGGCCACATGTCAAAGTTTGGATCAGCGCCTATCTGGTGCGCGGCGTGCAGCGGCCAGAATGGGTCGTGCATGATTTCCCGACCAAGTGCTACAAAGTCGGCCTGATCATTAGCGACAATATCTTCGGCCTGCTGAGGATCAATGATCACGCCCACTGCCATCGACATTAGATCGGTTTCTTTTTTCACGCGCTCAGCGTAGGGCACCTGAAACCCCGGGGCTCTGGCGGATTTTTTATCCAGCGCCTTGCCATCGTCTGCCACGCGAAATCTTGGGGCGCCGCTTACGCCGCCTGACGAACAGTCAACCACATCGACACCACAGGCATCCAGTGCCTTTGACAGAGCTACCGAGTCATCCATGGACCAGCCACCTTCAATACCATCGACGGCTGAAATGCGGAAAAATAACGGCATTTGTTCACCCACTTCAGCGCGGACCGCTTTGGACACTTCCAGTGGAAAGCGCATACGCCCCTGCAGGTCGGTGCCGTATTCGTCCTGACGCTGGTTGGAGACCGGCGATAGAAAGCTGTGCATCAGATAGCCATGTGCGCCGTGCAGTTCGATTACTTTGAAGCCTGCATCGATGGAGCGTCTCGCGGCTTTGACGAAGGTGTCGACGAGCGCCTCTATTTCTGCCACGGTGAGTTGGTGCGGAACTGTGAAGCCCGGTCCTGTGGCGATGTCGCTCGGTCCTACGACCGGCCACGCATCCGGATGATCGGGGGCCAGTGGCGCACCGCCTTCAAACGGCGGCTGACACGATGCCTTGCGCCCTGCGTGCGCCAGCTGTATGCCTGGCACGCACCCCATGTCCTCGATAAAAGCGGTAATGGGCTTAAGCGCTGCGGCGTGTTCATCAGACCAGATGCCGAGGCACTTTGGTGTGATGCGCCCGATAGCCTCTACCGCGGTAGCTTCGGTAAACACCAGACCGGCTTTGCCGCGTGCGAAGGTACTGAGGTGTGCGAAATGCCATGGCTGCGGCATGCCGTCAGTGGCGGAGTACATGCACAGCGGGGAAACGACCACCCGATTCGGGAACGTGACACCGCGAACGGTTATCGGGCTGAATAGTGCGGACATAAGCGAGACGCTGCCTTGGTGTTCAAGAGCGATCAATAATACGCCAAACCGCGGCGGTCTGTCTGAGCTGAATCGTGCCTAGAGGGTTTTTATCGAGTCGAATCGATTTGCAGCTGCTGGCCAGACAGCGGGTCAAAATAGCCGGTCACGCGAGTGCCGTCTGGTTTATTACCACGCACGGCCCAGCATCCGTTTCTGCTTACTATTTGACTGATTGCCCAGCCCTCAGCGCTCAGGCGTTCATCCATCTGAGCTGCGGTCAGCCAGTTTGCCGGGTTGCCGCTGTCGCAGTGTGGTGGTGCAGCAGCCTGTAACGATGGGTTGCTGTAGGCCAGTGCTGCGAGCAACAGTGCTCTGCGGAGGAATGAAGGTACACGACGTCTAAGCCTGTAACGCTTCAGTCGTGGAATAGTCATGGTCGCATCCGTTCGCCAAATCAGAGTCCACGGTGTCGGCAGTTGCGGACGATCATTGAGTCAGTTCCCTGAATGCTTTGACGGATTGCGAACCAGTTGCTTTTATACTGATAGTATTTCGAACCGACCCGTCGGCGGCGTTGTGCCAGGTCGGAACAAAAAACACTGGTTCTTACCCAATGGATTCTCGTGAATAAACAGTCAACAAAAACGGCTTTGGTTACCGGTGCTGCACGTGGCATCGGCCTGTCGGTAGCAACGCGCTTTCTACAGGAAGGCTATGCTGTGGTGCTGCTCGATAACAATGCAACGGAGCTTCAGCGTGCGGTAGACAGCCTGGGTGATGGTGATCACCTCATGAAGCTGGTTTGTGATGTGTCGGATCCTGTAGCAGTCACTGATGCGGTGGCACTGGTGGAGCAACGCTTCGGCTGTGTAGATGCGCTGGTAAACAATGCCGGTATTGCTGACTTCAAGCCGGTCACTGAAACGTCGTTTGCCGACTGGAGCGATATCCTCGCCACCAACCTGAATGGTCCGTTTCTTTGTTCGCAGGCCTGCCTGCCAGGGATGCTGAGCCAGGGTTCCGGTGCCATCGTCAACATTACTTCAATTTCCGGCTTGCGCGCCAGTACGCTGCGAACTGCCTATGGCACGTCCAAAGCAGCACTCGCACACCTGACGAAGCAATTTGCGGCAGAGCTTGGGCACAGCGGCGTCCGAGTAAATGCCGTAGCACCAGGCCCGATTGATACGGCCATGGCAAAGAAAGTCCACAGTGACGAAATTCGCGCTGACTATCACGATGCCATTCCGCTAAATCGATACGGCCTTGAGGAGGAAGTAGCGAGTGTCGTGTACTTTCTGTGCAGTGATGAAAGTAGCTATATAACCGGTCAGGAAATTTGTGTGGATGGGGGTTTTGGTTCAACCGGTATTGGTCTCGCCTCTCTGAAAGCTACATAAGCGTATTGAAGTGCGTTCGGTTTCATTGGTTTGAAATCCGGGTTCAGGGTGTTTATTGCAATATGATCTCGGCGGCTTTTTCACCGGTAACGATAGTTGGTGCGTTGGTATTGCCGGTTGGGATTGTTGGGAATATCGATGCATCTGCCACTCTCAAACCTTCTATTCCATGAACACGCAGCTTTGAATCAACCACGTTGTGCGTTGGATCGTCTCCCATTTTGCATGTGCCGCAGGGATGAAACACGGTCCATGCGTTTTGTTTAATGAATTCGGCCATCGCTTCATCGGATTGCACGTCAGCGCCGGGGTAGATTTCTTCTTCAATGACGCTCTGGAGTGAATCGGTGGCGGTCAGGCTTCGCATCAGGCGCATACCGTCTATCATCAGTCGCCAGTCGTGTTCGGTGGACAGATAATTCGGTTGAATCTTTGGTGCGGTAAAGGGATCGGCCGATTGAATTTGCAGGTACCCGCGGCTGGTTGGTTTGCAGGGGTTGTAACCAATCATAAAGCCCGGGAACGGGTCGGGTTTTATTAACGGGCGGGTGCCGGCAGGGGCTCGCGTGTAACTCAACGGTGAGAAGTAAAGCTGGGTGTCCGGGCGGTCAGACTCAGGATGCAGTCTTACAAACCCCCCGGCCTGATTTACGCTTAGTGACAGTGGGCCGGTTCGATTCCACAGGTAACGTGCAATCGCTTTCGTGCGAGCCAGTAACGGCCGCAGTTCCTGATTCAGACTCGGCACGCTGGTGCGGCAAATCATATCGGCGCCGAGATGATCCTGCAGGTTTTGTCCTACCTGTGGTTTATCAATAACCACAGGTATCTCAAATTTCCCAAGCAGGGAGGCGTCACCGATACCCGACAGTTGCAGCAATTGAGGTGAGTTTACCGCACCACTGCATAGCACGATGCATTGCGCCGCAGTGGCTAATTTGGTTTTACCTCTGTGCCGATACTCAACCGCCTGCGCTCGTGTGCCATCAAAACATACCCGGGTTACATGAGCGCCCAGTATCAGGGTCAGGTTTTTTCGGCGCAGGGCAGGGCGTAAATAACACTTTGCGGTTGAACCACGGATGCCGTTAACAGTGGTGATCTGATACAGCGCCGCACCCTCCATGTCGTCGGCATTGTAGTCCTGGTTGAGTGGTATCTGTCGTTCACCGGTCGCCTGCAAATAGGTATCACACAACGGGTGAACCTGCTGTCGGGTATCCGTTACTGACAGCAGGCCAGCATCTCCGCGCAGTGGATGGGGCGTTCCGCCCCAGGCTTCAAGTTTGTTGAATAAAGGGGCAATGTGCTGCCAGCTCCAGCCGGGTGCATCTGCTGCCCAGTCGTCATAGTCAAGCGGATGACCGCGAACGTAAACCATAGCGTTGATGGCACTGGAACCGCCCATCACTTTTCCACGTGGCCAGTAGCTGGAGCGGTCTGCTAGTTGTGGCTCGGGTGCCGTTTGATACTTCCAGTTGACGCTTTGGTCGTAGAAGGTTTTGCCATAACCGATAGGCACTTGTACATAGGGCTTTAAGTCGGAACCACCTGCTTCCAATACCAGTACTGAGTGCCTGCCACTGTCGCTGAGTCGATTGGCCAGTACGGCACCTGCCGAACCGGCGCCGACAATAATGTAGTCGTAGGTTTTCAAGGTGTCTTATTGAGTAGTAGCTTTTGTGGATACGGCAGTACGCAGCACAATCCACAGCATGCCCACATACTCGTGCAGTACCCGGTCTGATTTCGACAGATAACTGCTGCCCATCGTAATGGACGTTGTTGGCGCCGCGAGGAAATCTGCCGGTGCGAAACTATGTGGTGGCACGGTGGTGTTAGTCAAATCCAGCGCCGCGGCACGCTCTGCAATCATGTGCGCTCGTGGCAGATGAGTAGCGGATGACACCACCAATATTCTGCCGGAAGAGTCGCTGGCGAGCGTAACGGCCGCACCGATCTCGTCGATCGTATCCCTGACTTCATGGTCAATGGTAATCAGGTCTGCAGGAACGCCGAACTGAACGGCGAAGTCGCGCATGGCATAACGCGATGGTCCGCCAAATAACATCCTGGCGTTTGGTTGCTGTCGCCACAGGCGCAGTGATTCCGTAACGCGCGACAGCGATGCCGCACTCAGCTGTGCATTAGGCGGACCTTTTAATGCGTTGTTGGCATAGTTGCCCAGCGTCACGATTAGCGTCGTGTCAGTGGGAGGTTTGTCCATGATCTCGAACCGTTGTTCGAGGGTATTGATAAACAGGTTGCTGGTGAATGGCGCGCTGGCTGCCAGTAACACTACAATGCAAAGCAGGTTGATGCTGATACCGGTACGGCGAAAGGCTCGCGTTTGTGCAAGTAACACTCCGAGCGCCAGTAGGAACAAACCACCAGGTATAAGGTGCAAAAAAAGCGAAATCAGCTTTTTTACAAAGAAAAGGTCCATAGGGGTGTAAACCGGGGAACACTGCAAATAATTGGGTGAGCTGCCCCGTTAACCCGGGGCATAGCAGTGTACCTTGCGTGAGCGCGAATTGTCGTGCTCTATGACGGCACATTATCGACGGGCCGCTACTGTGAACAGCCCTTTTTTCTTTCAGATAGCAGGTACCAGGCTGGTGCTATCAACAGGAACAGCGTATTCCGTTATTACCGCAAATGCTTTTGCGTGTGGCGTACGAAATTAAACCGGCAGGGTTTCCATAAATGCCTGCGCGGCCCGTGACAGTGTGCGATCGTTGTGCCTGACCAGCGAGATCTTGCGCTGTAGCACCATGTCATCAACATCGATCACGACAACGGTATCGTCGATCATATCGTCCGGTAAGCAACCCCATCCAAGCCCGATGGCGACCATCATTTTCATTGTCTCAAGGTCGCCGGCATCAATCATCACCGTTGGCTTTTTGTCCTGGCTCAACAAGTGCGATTCAACGGTTTGACGAGTGACTGAAGGTGGTTCCGGCAACACTGCCGGACATTTTGTCAACAGCGCCAGATCGACATGCTCTTCACTGGCCAGTGGATGGTCTGGTGCAACCACGAACACCAGGTTCTCGGTCCAGACGTCAATTTCGCGCAGCTTTGGCGCGAGGTCGCCGTCTGTCGCACAGAGCGCCATTTCCAGTTCACCGTTTTCAACACTATCCAGCGCAGCGGCGGAGTTGCTGAAGCGAATGTCAATGTCGACCTCAGGGTAGGTATGTCGAAAACTCTTGAGGAATGGTGGCAGACGATGCAGGCCGATCTGATGGCTGGTACCCATACTTAACTTACCGCTGATGTTCTTCCCAAGGTTACAAATAACATCTTCTATTCTGGCAAGTTCAGCGCTGATCTGACGGGCCGAGGGGAGGAGTACGCGTCCGGCCTCGGTCAAATGAACGGTACGGCCGATACGATCAAACAGCCTCGCAGACAACTCGGTTTCGAGTGCCGCGATGCGTTTGCTCACAGCGGGTTGAGTAAGGTGAAGGCTTTCTGCCGATCTTGAAAAGGATTTCTTGTCGGCTACTTCTATGAACGCTTTTAAGTTATTGATATCCAAAATGGCTGATCTCCGAGCCCAAAACTGAATGGCATCCATTGCCACTTGCGATTCCGATACGCTTGTTGCGCCAATTGTAGTTCACACATGGGAATTTTTGGGGCCTTACGGCTTCCCATCATTAATATCAGACCTTCAGATATGCGAGCTAGTGCGGAAAAAAATTCTTTGATTTCCTACTGTTATAACATTAGCTTGTCTTGTGGGCAGGGTAACACATCCTGTGCTGTTCAATAGAATTAACACCGATTGAATAAATTGGTTTTCGAATTGGCTCTCAGATTCGCCGGCCTTTATACTATCGCGCCCTGTTGACGCTCTGGTCCGGTAAATGGTGCGCCGGTCAGGGATCTGGCCTGGAACCGGTTCCGGGTTGTGCAGGTCTGAGAACCTGGATTAAAGCGAGAAAATCATGAAAGTTGGTATTGTTGGCTGGCGCGGTATGGTTGGGTCCGTGCTGTTACAGAGGATGGCAGACGAAGGCGATTTTGACCTGATCAAAACCACGCTTTTCTCTACCTCTCAGGCGGGCCAGTCGGGTCCGACGATCAGTAACGAAGCCACTGTTCTGCAGGATGCCGGTGACATCGATGCGCTCGGCACCATGGATGTCATTATTACCTGTCAGGGTGGTGACTACACTCGCGATGTGCATCCTCGACTGCGAGCCAGTGGCTGGACCGGTTTCTGGATCGATGCTGCTTCGACACTCCGCACCGACGCCGACAGCACCATCGTACTCGATCCGGTGAACCGATCGGTAATTGACGATGCGCTAGCCAAGGGGCAGAAAGACTATATCGGAGGCAACTGTACGGTCAGCCTGATGATGATGTCGCTGGCCGGCCTGTTTCGCGAAGATCTGATCGAATGGGTCAGCGCTATGACCTATCAGGCCGCGTCGGGCGCCGGTGCCCAGGGCATGCGTGAGTTGCTGGTGCAAATGGGGCAGCTCGAAAGTGCCGCGACTGATCTTCTGGCACAGGAGCGTAGTTCAATACTGGACATTGATGCGGCTGTCACTGAAGCGATGCGTGCTGAGCAATTTGATACAAGCTCCTGGGGAGTGCCACTGGCGGGTAGTCTGATACCGTGGATCGACGCTGATCTGGAAAATGGTCAGAGTAAGGAAGAGTGGAAGGCAGAAGTCGAAACTAACAAGATCCTCGGTCGCAGCGCGCAAAATGTTATCCCAATCGATGGTATCTGTGTGCGTGTGGGCGCTATGCGTTGTCACTCGCAGGCACTGACTATCAAACTGCGGCAGGACCTTGAGCTGTCTGAAGTGGAGCGCCTGTTGCGCGAGGGCAACCAATGGGCGGAGGTAATACCCAACACTAAAACCGAAACCATGGCACGACTTTCACCCGCGGCAGTCAGCGGGACGCTGTCCACACCCATTGGCCGGTTGCGTAAGCTTAATCTGGGACCGGGTTATCTGTCTGCCTTTACCGTGGGCGATCAGCTGTTGTGGGGAGCCGCCGAGCCTCTTCGCAGAATGTTGCGAATATTGCTGGAACGCTAACCACGTCCTCTCGGCTATTGCCGGTACCTTGAGTGCCGGCGCAATCACATCGCGACGCTACTGCATTGACACAATCTTTTGCAGCGTGCACTGCTGCTAAAACAGTAATGGTTTCGCAATACCCTTGTATAAATGTCAGTCTATGTGCAGCAACAATATTGATCGTGCTGTTGCCTAATTGACACCGGCGTACTATACCAACAGGAGATAAAAATTTAACGATGCATTGATGCCCGTGATGGCTCTCGCGGTTGCGCATCGTTGAACAGAAGAAAAAAGACTATAGTTAAATCGGTGATCTGGATTTTGACGTTGATTGTTCGTTCAGGAACGCTTGCGCGCTTCTCTGGCACATTTACCACTCAATCCCTTCCGGTTCGACCTGCGTTGAGCATAAAACAAGAGATTTCAAAACTGTGCGAAAACTAGCCATTGCAGCCGCTGTCAGCTCCAGTCTGGCAACTATTTCGGTAAATAGCCTCGCGCTGGGCCTGGGTGATATCGAAATGTACTCGGCGCTAAATCAGGCGCTGGATGCCGAAATCAATATTCTCACCGCGACACCAGAGGAGCTGGAGTCCGTACAGGTTCGAATTGCGTCCGATGCAGCCTTTGCGAGTGCCGGCCTGGCCAAATCGCCACTGCTGTCGTCCTTGCTGTTTAACATTGAGCGACGCGCAGACGGTAGCCCGATCATCAAGGTTACCAGCGATGCGCCGGTGGTAGAGCCTTTCTTAAACTTCCTGGTTGAAGTTGATTCCAGCGTTACAGGCCGACAGGTGCGTGAATTCACTGTGCTGCTTGATCCGCCGATTTTCACTCCACAGCAGACTCAGATTGCTACCGCGACCGTCGTGGAGTC
>CAYMFQ010000038.1:0-18921 GCA_964389335.1 uncultured Granulosicoccaceae bacterium | reverse complement strand
GAAGCCGATGAAGTCGAATCAGTGGATCTGGCTGGCTCAGTTGTGACGGCGCCACTTGAGGGTGTTGACCTGAACGGCGCTGATAACGTCGTATTGAGTATCGACGGTGTCGACAGCCTGGTGATCGACACGACGGGCACCCTGAACGAAGGCACTGACCTGCTGACAGACGTTGTTGCAACACCTGTGGCGGTAACTCAGGCCACTGATGATGCAGTTGCAATCGAAGTGGCAGATGAAATTGAAGGCGAGCTTATCCCGCTCGAACCAGCACTGCTGAATAGTAGTGCGACCGCGCCTGCAGTCCCTGTCAGTGAAGATGCCGGTGAACTGCTGCAGCTCGACGACCTGAGCGGTACCGGCCGACCAATATTCGAAAGCGAAACCGGTGGGTCACAGGTTGCCAGTTCAATCGATCAGGGCGCACGAGTGGATCTCACCGATCTGTTACCGGTTGAGCTGGTAACAAACGAGCCGGCGCCGGTTGTGGATGAAGTGCCAGCGCTCGACACACTGGTCGTCGACGACACCGAAGCTGACGCAACAGCGGGCTCACCTGCACCGGTGGGTGTGGTGATCGATCTGTCTCAGGATTTACTCGGGCAGCCGGAGTTACCGGCTCAGCCTGCAGCTGATCTGCTTGTCAGTGACAACACTGACGCCGCCAGTGAGGCTGCTGATGATGGTGCCGAGTTGGTCGATCTCTCCAGTCTGGAAGGCATTGTTCCTGACTATTCGCTGGCCTCAGACCAGTCGCAGGTCATTGTTGATAACATTGAGGTCGTCGCAACCGGCGATGTAGCGCCACTGCGCGACTTCGTTATAGCAAACACGGATGCGGACGTTTCAGCAGGTGTTGATACGTCTGCCAGTGATGGGGTTCCTCTCGACCTTAGTGGTTTACTTGCCACGGCTCCGGCTGCAGAAAGCAACACCAGCTCAGCTGATGCGGGTACGCTGCGAGTTGGCTCACAGGATACCCTGTGGAGTCTTGCGGAAGACAACAAGCCTGCCGGCGTATCGACACAACAGATGATGGTGGCGCTGCTGGAAGCCAATCAGAATGCATTTCTTGATGGCGATATGAACCAGATGCGCGTGGGTTCTGTGCTGACAATGCCGGATTTTGCTACCGCGACAGCAGTTGCACGCGGTGAAGCGCTGGCAATGGTGCGTGAGCAAACCGCTTTTCAGCAAGCTCGACAGGAGCTGGCAGATACCGCAAACCTGGTAACTGATACGGCAGTAACAGAAGCCGATGCCGATGTCGCTGAACTACCGGATGCAGTTGTAGTCGACGAAGCAGAGCAGGTAATCACTGATGCGATCGACAGCACTGAAAACGCCGAAATCAACAACGCCGGTTTACAGATTGTTGGTGTTGATGAAACAGCCAATGGCAGTGGTACACCTTCCACTGATGAACTCAGTTCGGGTGATGATCTTTCGCGAGATCTCGACGATGTAAACCGCCGTGTGCAGCTGGCGCAGGAAGAGCTGGCCTCAGAGGCCATGCAGCGAGATGAATTGCAGGGCAGGGTAGATGACCTCGCCACCAGCATGAACAAGATGAAGCGTCTGATCACCCTGCGTGAAAGCGAGCTTAGCAATCTGCAGGACGCAACTACAGAAAACGCAGAAGCAGCGGATGCAGAAGTAGCGGATGCAGAAGTAGCTGATAGCGACGCTGCCGCCGATGCCGCGAGCGAAGACACCACTGTCATGGTGGCCACACCGGAAGAAACGCAAAACCGCATCAAGGAGATGCAGGAAAAGATCTCTGACGAAGCCAATCAGGCGCAGGATCGTATCGCCGCGCAGGCAGATGCTGACAAGAACCTCGCTGCCGCAGAGGCGGAAGCACAGCGCATCCGAGTGGCCAACGAAGAGGATGCACTGAAATCGCAACTCGCAACCTTGCGTGCTGAGAAAGCTGAACTCGAGCGCACCGCTCAGTCAGAAAAAGCCGAACTGGTACAGGCAGCCGAGGCCGAAAAGACTGCCTTGCTTGAACAGGCACAGGCAGAGAAAGATCGCATCCAGGCCCGGCTCGAGGAAGAAAAAGCACGTATCACGGCTGAAGCGGAAGCTGAAAAACAGGCCATCGCAGCCGAGGCTCAGGCCGAGAATGAGCGTCTGATTGCCGAAGCCAATGCTGAGCGGGAGCGCCTGGCGCAGGAAAGCAACGAAATGCGCATCCAGCTGGAAGCGCTGGAAGCAGAGAACAACGACCTGCTTGCTCAGGCAGAGATCAACAAGCAGCAGTTGCAGGAAAGCGCTGATGAAAACCTCCGACTGCAGGCGGAAGCCGAAGCGGAGCGACAGCGCGCTGATGATCAGGCTCGAATCCGCGAACGGTTGGCTGAAGAGCAGGCCAAGGCGGCTGCAAACCTGGCGTCTGCTGATGCCGGATCCTCGACGACAGGTGGCAATACGGTTGACCGAACCGGCGCTGGTGGCACAACCGGTGGCGCTGATACCGATGCCGCCGCAGACAGCAACGATGCCAGTGAAGCTGCGAACACAGTAGAGAACAGCACTGACAGTACCGTCAGCGGGACAGTTAACGATGCTGTGAATGCTGTTGGCACAACGGCAAGTAACGTTGCCGGCAATGTTACTGATACCGCATCTGATGTTGCGGGCAAAGGGCTGGCAGCTGGTGGAGCGATGGCTGGTTTACTGAGCTACGAGCCGCTGCAAAGAATTATGGGTGATCGCACTCGTACACTCGCGGCCGGTGGCGGTATAGCACTGTTGGGTCTGCTTGCTTCACTGGCGTGGCGCCGACAGACACGCGTAGTGAAGGAAGATATCAACATCGACGATGGCGTCTCGATGGTTGACGATCGTGACTACCAGCGCGCGAGTGTTGAACACGATGAAGGTCGACGCCCGGCCAATGGTGTCGCCGCCGCAGCTACAGCGGCAACGGCGGCTGCTGCAGCGGTCAGATCCGACGCCGCCGAAGCGTCAGTCGAAGAGCAAACTGCACATGTGCAGGAGCGAGTACAGGATCGTGTAGACAGCCACCGCGGTATGGCTGACGAAGTCGACACTGGCGGTCACGACGGCTTGCAGGATGACACCTTGACCGAGGCAGAGGTCTATCTCAGATATGGTCTGCATGGTCAGGCGGAAGAACTGCTGTCTTCTGCCATTGAGCGCGACCCGAACAATCGCGAGTATCACATGAAGTTGCTCGAGAACTACCACGATCAGAAAAACCCGAACGGTTTCCGCGCAGCGGCAACAACCTTCCAGGATCGGTTCGGCGCAACGGAGCAGTGGGAGCGTATCGCAGAGATGGGTCGCGATCTGGATCCGGGTGATTCCCTGTACTCCAGAGCCGGAGCCATGGATGTTCGTTCAGCTGCTACCGGTGCAGTTGCGGGAGTTGCTGCGGCCGGTGCTGCGGTGGGAGCAAAGCTAACGGGTGACGCTGATTCCGGTGGTAACGATGCCGTGACGCGAGACGCGGCCAATGTTGCTGATATTGATGATCTGCCGGATGACTTCCTGACTGCCGATGCGCCTCTCGACGATGATCTGGATGACACCATTGATCCGGGTGCTGAGTTCGATTTATCTGAACTTGAGGCAACCGGACAGTTCGACGCAACCGCCGATGAGCCAGCGTCACTGGAAGACGTAACGCTTGACGAGATCGACCTCGCCGCACTGGATGACGACGGCACGCTGAACCTCGAAGAGATTGCCGGTGAGGAAATGTCGGGGCTCGACCTTGGTGCGCTGGATTTTGGCGATGCCGATGTCAGCAGCTCGCTGGATAACCTGACGCTGGATGACGCTAACCTAAACTCGCTCGACGATATGACATCGCTGCGCGATGGTCTGGAGACTGATGGAGCCGATGATTTGGATGCCGGACTGAACTCGCGCGTCGACGAAATGGAAACCATGCTCGATCTGGCTAAGGCGTACATGGACATGGGTGACAACAGCAGTGCTATTGGCCCGCTGAAAGATATTGCGGCCAACGGCAGTCCGGCACAGCAGTCAGAAGCCGCTGAGTTGTTGAAGAAAATAAACTAGGGCGCTGCGCATCAGCCGTGCAGACTCCCGGTTCAAACTATCGGTAGCAGGTTAGGTTACCGCTCCGATCTCATTCAAGGGCGCTGTCAGCGCCCTTTTTTGTGGCTGCGATAAACTCATCAGATATTGATTTCCTTCCGCAGTCCATCTGATTCCACATCAGTCAGCGCAGAAACGTTATACTGTTTGGCTGTCTCCGCTGTCACGCGATAGCGCCTGTGGATCTGCTGGTTGCAGATTGCTTATTCGACTGTAAACCTGACATTCGGGCAGGCGTCCAACGAAGCATGAACAAATACGCATTGTGTATTGAATACGATGGCTCCGGTTATTGTGGCTGGCAGCGTCAGCACCACAGCAAGTCAGTGCAGCAGGCGCTGGAGCACGCGTTGGGTGTGGTGGCGGATGAGCCTGTGACACTGGTGGCGAGTGGTCGTACAGATACCGGCGTGCATGCTGTGCAGCAGGTAGCGCATTTTGAAACGGCACAACCGCGCGAAGACAAGGCGTGGGTACTCGGTGTTAATGCCAACCTGCCGCCTGATGTTTCAGTGCGTTCGGTTATTCGTGTCGAAGATGATTTTCATGCACGCTACAGCACTGTGGACCGCTCCTATCGTTACCTGATTCTGAACCGTTCGGCACGTTCTGCGTTGCGGAATCAGCGCGTGGCGGTGGTGCATCAGCCACTCAACGAGCAACGCATGCACACTGCGGCGCAATACCTGATTGGCGAGCACGACTTCACCAGTTTCAGAGCCGCAGGCTGTCAGGCAAAACATGCACGCCGCCATATTTCGTCAATCGCGGTGACACGTTGCGATGACCTCGTACAGGTGCAGGTGTGCGGTAATGCCTTTCTGCACAACATGATTCGCATCATAGTTGGCAGCCTGTTAAGAGTTGGTCATGGGGTTGAGTCAGAGCAGTGGCTGCAAACAGTGCTCGCGCAACGAGACAGAACAATGGCCGGCAAAACGGCTGCCGCCAGCGGCTTGTATTTTCTGGGACCAACCTATCCAGAGCGCTACGGTGTGCCACACTGGCGAGCAGCACTGTGCAATGACCGGTTGCTGTAAGCGACAGTGCGGAGCGTGTGATACTGTCTTGCGATGAATACCGTTGAAGGCCCAAAGGCCACTCGCATAAAGATCTGCGGATTTACTCGCACAGAAGACGCGCGTATTGCTTCGCAACTGGGGGCTGATGCCATTGGCCTGGTGTTTTATCCCCCCAGCCCGCGTCACATCAGCATCGAGCAGGCGGTAGAAATTGCCGCGGTGGTATCGCCTTTTTGTTCGGTGACCGCGTTGTTTCTCGATGCAGAGGAAAGTTATGTCGAGGAAGTTCTGCAGTCGGTTCCGGTGTCACTGCTGCAGTTTCACGGTACCGAGTCAGCAGAATATTGTGAACGCTTTGATCGACCCTACATCAAGTCTGTGGCGATGAAGACGGTCGACGACGTTGCCGGTTACTGTGCGCAATTCGAACACTGTCGCGGGTTTCTGCTCGACAGCAATGCGGCGGGTGCGGCCGGTGGCAGCGGTACCGCATTCGACTGGTCTCTGGTGCCGAAGGAGTTGGCCGCCAGCCTGATTTTAGCTGGTGGCCTCGACGTCAATAACGTTGCCGATGCGATACGCGAGTTGCGCCCGGCTGCCGTTGATGTCAGCAGCGGTGTAGAATCCGCCAAAGGCGTGAAGGACACAACGTTGATGCGCGAGTTTATCGCCCGCGTGCATGCGGCAGACGCCCGCCCATCACTTTAATTCGAGAGCACTACATGAGTTGGTTTGACAAATTGATGCCGTCGCGGGTTCGCACTGACAGCCGCAATCGCGGGTCAGTGCCGGAGGGTCTTTGGGTCAAGTGCGACAGCTGCACCAATGTCCTTTACGGTGCGGATCTGGAAAGAAATATCAATGTTTGTCCGCGCTGCAGTCACCATCGTCGCATTGGTGCGCGCGAAAGACTCGAGCAACTGCTGGATGTTGATCCACGAGAGGAAGTGGGTGAAGCACTTGAGCCGGTTGATCATTTGAAGTTTCGCGATAGTAAAAAGTATCGCGACCGTCTGACACAGGCGACCAAAGCCGTGGAAGAAAAAGATGCGCTGGTGGCTTTTCGCGGCGCAATTAAAGGTCAGCCTGTGGTCACTGCAGCCTTCGAGTTCGGTTTTATGGGTGGCTCCATGGGGTCGGTAGTTGGCGAAAAATTTGTGCGTGCGGCTGAATTATCGCTGCAACATAACGCGCCGCTGATTTGCTTTTCAGCATCAGGTGGTGCGCGCATGCAGGAAGCGCTGGTGTCGCTCTTTCAGATGGGTAAAACCAGTGCGGCGCTGGCACAGTTGTCTCGTCGTGGCGTGCCGTATATATCGGTGCTGACCGATCCGACCATGGGTGGAGTATCGGCGAGCTTCGCAATGCTGGGCGACATCATTATCGCCGAGCCAAGAGCATTGATCGGCTTTGCCGGACCACGGGTAATTGAGCAAACCGTGGGCGAAAAATTACCCAGTGGTTTTCAGCGCTCCGAGTTTCTGCTGGAGAAAGGGGCCATTGATATGATTGTCGATCGTCGCGACATGCGCGATAAACTCGCAGTGATACTTGCGCAGTTGACCGGCAGACCTTCACCGGTCGACGCGCCAGTCGTTGCACAGGCCGAGAGCGCCTAGCAACCCGCTGACCTAACGCGCAGCAAATCTTTCCTCTCACACAAGACGTTCACAGATGTCCATGACTTCGCTCGACGACTGGCTGACCAGGCTTGAGCAGATGCAGCCGGACCGCATCGAACTCGGCCTTGCGCGTATAAGCAGGGTTGCGGCAGCAGCAGGGCTCGACAAACCGCCGTTCCGCATCGTGACAGTTGGGGGCACCAACGGCAAAGGGTCGACAGTCTCTTATCTGGCGTCGCTAATCGGCGGCGAGGGCCTGTCGGTGGGCGTTTACACCTCGCCGCACTTTATCGACTTTAACGAACGAATTGCCATTGACGGCAGGCGTGTGTCAGAGGCTGAACTGTGTGAAGCTTTCGATTTGATCGACAGCGTACGTGGCGATACAGATCTGACTTATTTTGAATTCACCACGCTGGCGGCCATGCATTGTTTTTATGCCAACAGCATTGATGTCGCCGTTTTGGAAGTTGGTTTGGGCGGACGACTCGATGCCGTCAACGCATGGGACTCCGATGTTGCCTGTGTCACGTCCATTGGCATCGATCATATCGACTGGCTGGGCGATGATCGTGAGCAGATTGGTGCAGAGAAGGCCGGCATCGCACGCGCTGGCTGTGCGCTGATATGTGGAGATCCGGAGCCGCCAGTGTCCATCGCACATACCGCGGAGACAATTGGCGCTACGGTGTTGCAGACAGGGCGGGATTTCCGCACGCGATCGCATGGCGATGGATGGCAATATGAGGATGCAAACGGTGTCTTTGATCTGCCGTTGCCGAGCATTGCCGCAGACTGGGCTATCGGCAACGCGGCCGTCGCCATTTGCGCGACCGGTCAGCTGCTTGGCCGGCATGTTCCAATAGAAAACATGCAACGCGCTTTGCGCAATGTCAGCATTGCCGGGCGTATGCAGATGACAGACTTTCGCGGTGTGCCTGTTATCCTCGATGTAGCGCATAACGCCGCCGCTGCACAGCTGCTCGCGTCGCACCTGAATGCAAGCGCAGCGGGCAAAACGACTGCGGTTTTTTCCTGTATGCAGGACAAAGATATCGACGCGATTCTGGAACCGATGCTCACAGCCATTGACCACTGGTGTGTGGCCGAGCTCGACTTTCCGCGGGCGATAAAAAAACCGCAGTTGCAACAGGCGCTGGCTGGCGCAAATTCGGTCGACATTTTCGCTACCGTAACCACTGCGTTCGAGCAAGCTGTTGCACAATCTGCGGATAACGACAGAGTCGTCGTATTCGGCTCATTTCACGTTGTTGGGCCTGTATTGTCGAGGCTCGGAGAAGGTGAGGCCGCGTAACAAACATCGCTGGTTCAACCTCGTTGGATTAGAACGGGTGATAAAGTTTGGTGAGTGGGTTGCTACTGTTGGCTGAGCAAAGAAAAGAATATGCGGATGATCAGTTGCTGGCGCGTTTAATCGGCGCAGCTGTGCTGCTGGCCATTGCTGTGATCGTCCTGCCATTCGTGCTCGACGGGGCCGGTTCGCAACAGGAATACGAATACGCTGAAACCCAGCCGATGCAGCCCGAGCGCAATGTGGTCGAGCGCTCCTATTCCTCAAGGCAGCCGTTGCCGGAAACCCCGGTTATCAGCGAAGTACAGATCGAGAAACCTCGCACTGCGGTGCTCGCCGAATCTGTTGAAAAGGCGGCTGAGCCGGAGACCCCGGCGCAGCCACCTACACCGGCCGACCCGGAAACAGTAGCCGTAGTCAGCGATGGCGCACTGCAGACTTACGCGATAGCCGATGGCTGGAACATTCAGGTTGCGAGCTTTGTGCGTGCCGAGAATGCGCAGAAACTGCTCAATCGCCTGAGCAAGGCCGGATTGCCGGCCTACGTCAACGAGGTGGCAGGCAAGTCCCGCACAATCCTGCGCGTGTTCGTCGGGCCAATTGGCAACCAGATTGACGCGCTGGCGTTAAAAAATCGCGTTGATCAGGACTATCGCGTGGAGAGCATCATGGTCAGGCGCAACCAGTGATCAGGCAACGCGATCACTGGCTGCTACACTGGTAGTTGAGCAATACGAAGGATAACAACAGTTACCCATGCCATTAGCAACTCTCGATCTCTTCATTCTTGGTGTCATTGGTTTTTCCGCGGTGCTGAGTCTGTTTCGCGGTTTCACCAGTGAATTCCTGTCGCTGCTGACCTGGTTGCTGGCGATATTGCTGCCGTTCTATTACACCGAGCAGTTTTCCGTGTTTTTACCAGACACTATCGTCAGCGAGACGGCGCGGTTTTTTATCTCCGCGGGCGTGTTGTTTTTTGGCACCCTGCTGATCTGCAGCACAATTGCGTTTATGGTCAAGAAGATTTTGGGTGTGACTGGCGCCGGGCTGCTCGATCGGCTGTTTGGCTCTGGCCTCGGTGCCGTCCGTGGCCTCTTGATTCTGGCCATCATCGCGCTGATCGCGACTGCGTTCCCCACCATTCCTCGGGAGAAGTGGTGGAACGAATCAAAACTGCTGCCGGTGGTGTTGATTGGCTCAAAGGTGATGCACAAGCAGTTGCCGGAAAACATCGCTAGCTGGTTCAAGATTAACGAATTGCCCTGATTGGTTGTCGTCTCTTGCGCGGCACCCATTAATTCCGCCGTGCAGCCACGCCAATCTAATCCGCCGACTGTACGCCAGACGGCCGGCATTATTTTATGAGTAAACCTGACTGACTGTGTTCGGCAGCAGGTATCCCGCAGTTAAAACGTTTACAATGCGGCTTCAATTCTCTGAGCACCTTCTGCATGTGCGGCATAATCGGAATCGTCGGCCGAGAGCCTGTTAATCAACAATTGTATGATGGCCTGACGCTGCTCCAGCATCGGGGTCAGGACGCGGCAGGTATCGCGACCTGCGACGATCGAAAGTTATTTGTGCGCAAAGCCCCGGGGCTGGTGAAAGAAGTTTTTCGCACCACCCACATGTTACGGCTGCGGGGCAACATGGGGGTGGGGCATTTGCGCTATCCAACCGCCGGCAGTTCCAAAGTTTCCGCCGAGGCGCAGCCGTTCTATGTAAATTCGCCCTTTGGCATGGTGCTGGGGCATAACGGTAATCTAACCAACGCCGAAGCGCTGCAAAGCGAGCTCTATCGCACCGACCGGCGGCATATCAATACCAATTCAGACAGTGAGGTTTTGCTGAACGTATTCGCGCACGAGCTACAGCGTGTCGCGAAGTCGCAGAAGTTTCATCCGTCGCACCTGTTTGACGCAGTGACTGCGGTACACAAGCGTTGCGAGGGTGCCTATGCAGTGGTGGCTATGTTGGTTGGTCGTGGTGTGCTGGCGTTTCGCGATCCAAAAGGCATCCGCCCGGCGGTACTAGGTAAACGCGAGTCAGCAGCGGGAACGGAGTACATTGTGGCGTCGGAAAGCGTGGCGCTTACGGGCCTTGGATTTTCGCCGGTGCGGGACCTCGAACCCGGCGAAGCAATCTATATCAGCCGTGAAGGCGAGTTTTATCAGCGTCAGTGTGCCACGGCCCAACATCTGGCACCGTGTATCTTCGAGTATGTGTACTTCGCGCGCCCGGACTCGGTAATGGATAACGTTTCGGTTTACAGCTCGCGTTTGAATATGGGGCGCAAGCTTGCCGCAAAAATCCGCAAAACCTGGCCGGACAATGACATCGACGTAGTCATTCCCATTCCGGACACCAGCCGTACCTCTGCACTGGAACTGGCGATGGACCTTGGCATTAAGTACCGCGAGGGCTTTGTTAAGAATCGCTATATCGGGCGCACCTTCATCATGCCCGGACAAACCATGCGGCGTAAGTCTGTGCGGCAAAAGCTCAATCCGATCGAGTCTGAATTTAAAGGTCTCAACGTATTGCTGGTGGATGATTCAATTGTGCGTGGCACAACCTCGGAGCAAATTGTAGAGATGGCACGTGAGGTAGGCGCCAACAAGGTTTATATGGCATCGGCGGCACCGCCGGTGTGTTATCCGAACGTCTATGGCATTGACATGCCTGCCGCCAATGAGTTGATTGCCCACGATCGCCACGTTGATCAGATATGCGATGCGATCGGTGCCGACGGGCTGATCTATCAGGATCTGCAGGATTTGATCGACTCGGTCAGAGAGCTCAACCCGGATCTGCATCAGTTTGAAACCAGTTGCTTTGATGGCAAGTACATCGCCGGTGATATCAGCGAAAACTACCTGAGCTGGCTGAGCAGCAGAAGAGCCGAGGGCTCCAATGACGCGGTGGCTGACGAACAGTTCGTCGATGTGGGTATGGATTAAACGAACTGATGCAGCAGAGCTGGTGGCAGACGTTTCGCAACACACTATCCAATACGTCCTTTGACCCGGAGCTTTGCAAAGACCACTTTTGCGGCACATTGATGACCGCAGAGCCGGTTTGTCCGCCGGTACTTGTTGTGGTCGACATTCACACTCAGACCCTGCAGTTGATTGAAAATGGCCAGATGGCCGAGTGCTACCGTGTCTCTACGTCAAAGCATGGTATCGGCTGTCGCGAGAATACCGGATGCACACCGCTGGGCTGGCACAAAGTTGCGCAGAAAATTGGTGCCGGTATGGACCCGGGCACCGTCTTCCGCGGACGCCAGGTCGCAGGCTTTACCGAAGACCTGCAGGCAGACCACAGCATTGACCTGATTACCACCCGAATCCTCTGGCTCAGTGGTATTCAGGAAGGGTTTAACCAGGGCGGGCAGGTCGATTCGAAAAATCGCTATATCTACATACACGGCACGGCACAGGAGCACCTGCTCGGCAATCCCGTCTCTGAGGGTTGCGTCAGAATGGCCAACGCTGATGTGGTGGCGTTGTATGACAGGGTAGCGGAGGGCACTCCGGTGTTTATTCATGAGGCGGCTGTTGCGATTCACGCGCCGAATGGTGATAATTCCACTGCGCCGATTTGATACAGCTTGCGGGCGCTTGAAAAATTCAGCTAAAGCGTGCTTCGGCCCGCTGCTGGTGTAAAGAGGTGGGCCTCACCGCTTGTGGTACTCGCGGCTGTTGTAAGTCACGGGTGCAAATCACGGGTTGCAACTATAGATTGCAACAACGGATTGCAAGAGCGGTTTCTTCGGTAGTCCCTTCTCGGTCTCTTCAAGCCCCCCAGTGCGAACATCGCACCGCCTTCGTTCTGTAGCTGATCGCGCGTCAAACCCTATTTTTTACGGTGACAGCGGACAGTGACATGAATAACGACAAGCACACGCAAACGACGTTATCTAACACCAAATTTGCAACCGCCGCAGTGCGGGCAGGTTATCGCAGAACAGAAGAAGGTGAGCATAGCGAGGCTCTCTTTGCGACTTCCAGCTTTGTGTTCGACAACGCGATGCAGGCTGCTGATCGGTTTCAGAACAACGCACCTGGCAATATCTATTCGCGCTTTACCAACCCGACCGTCAGCGCCTTTGAACAAAGGCTGGCGGCGCTGGAAGGAGCTCAGGCCTGTGTGGCAACTTCATCTGGTATGTCTGCAATCATGGCTACCTGTGTGGCTTTGTTAAAGCCGGGTGAAGAGCTGATTGCATCAGATGGCTTGTTTGGTTCGACCGCACAGTTCTTCTCGAAGTATCTGACCCGCATGGGTAATCCGGTGCACTTCGCGCCGCCAGACGACATTGACCAATGGCGGGAAAAGATAACCCCGCGCACCCGCATGCTGTTTGTTGAAACCCCTTCTAATCCACTAACGAAGCTGGTTGATATCGCAGCGCTGGCAGACCTTGCGCGCAGGCACAACGCGAAACTCGTGGTAGACAACTGTTTTTGTACACCCGCTCTGCAGCGACCACTTGAGCACGGTGCCGACATCATCATTCACTCGGCAACCAAGTATATTGATGGGCAGGGGCGCTGTGTGGGCGGTGCTGTGCTGGGGGGCGCGCAGGATATCGGCGAGGAAGTATTCGGATTTTTGCGTACCGCAGGGCCCACCATGAGCGCGTTTAACGCGTGGGTTTTTTTGAAAGGTCTGGAGACACTTGAGATCAGAATGCAGCATCACTGCGAAACTGCACTGACACTGGCGCGCTGGCTGGAGCAACATCCGCAGGTGGCGCGTGTGTATTACCCGGGTCTCGAAAGCCATCCGCAACACGAACTTTGCCGCAGGCAACAGAGTGCTTTTGGCGGTATTGTGTCATTCGAAGTGACCGGTGGCCGGAATGAGGCCTGGCATTTGATCGATCAGTGTCAGTTGCTGTCGATCACAGCTAACCTCGGCGATGCCAAAACCACCATTACGCACCCGGCGACGACTACGCACGGGCGTTTAAGCGACGAGCAACGCGCCGCAGCTGGTATCAGTGAATCACTGGTGCGGGTGGCGGCAGGGCTTGAGCATGTAGAGGATATACAGGCAGATCTACAGCGCGGATTGAAAGCGGGATAGCAGAGCTGCGGTGATAAACGCAGAGTCTCAGAGCGGCCGGGTTCGGCCCGGATCGCCCGGTTGCTACTGGTTATTCGGCGGTAACGCGCTCGACTGTGGCTGCGGCATGCAGGCCGTCGATATACTCTGCCACTTTGTTGCGCAGCATCATGTTGCGAATCTGATCGCGGACCGACTCAAACGGCTGTGGATTCTTGGCGCGCTCGTCATCGAGTTTGATCACATGCCAGCCAAAATCAGTCTTTACCGGCGTCGCGCTGTACTTGCCGGTTTCCATCGCGGCAACCGCTTTGGAAAATTCCGGAACCATCGCACCGGCATCAAACCAGCCCAGATCACCGCCGTTGGGTCCGGACGGGCCGGTCGAGTACTTTTTTGCGGTTTCGGCGAAATCCGCGCCGTCGTCAAGCTCGCCAATAATTTCCAGCGCTTTGGCTTCGTCTTCCAGCAGAATGTGGCTGGCTTTGTATTCTTTTGCCGCAGTCGTTTGAACCTGCTTGTCATACTCAGCGCGCAGTGTGTCGTCTGACAGGTCCAGCTTTTCGGTGTACTGGGTCAGCAGCGCGTTGGCCAATACCCTGGCGCGCATGATTTTCATTTCCGCTTCCATTTCCGGAGTCTTGTCGAGGCCCATTTTCTCGGCCTCCTGGCTCATCAGGGTCAGGCTGACCAGTTCATCCACGACTTGTTCATCGGTGGCGTTTTGCCCGCGAGCCTTGAATTGTGCGGCCTGTGTTTCTCGCTCGAGCGTTGAGATGGCTGTGCCATTAACAGTGGCGACAGTCTTTCCGCTTTCAGCCATGGCAAAGCCATAAGGGGTGCCGGACAGTGCAGCGGCAGTAAGGGCTGAAACGAGTAGCTTGGAAGCCATATTGATAGTTTTCCTGTGTTGCGGTGAGCCGCGTTAAAATGAACGGTCAAGTCGCTGATGTTGTGCAATGAGGCGGCGAACCGGTCGCAGGCTACACGGCAACAAAAAAGCTGATACACAAAGATAGTAGGGTCAGCGCAAACAAACCAAATAGTTTGCGCGCGTGACGAGTCGGGCAACTTCAAATAATGGATGGCTTCGTTACGCGTCGCTGTTTTGACAGGTATACTTGCGGGCTGGCGGGTTGTTCAGCCTGCAGTGTGGCAACGCGCTGCATCATATGGCAGCAAGCTGAAAACGACCGCGCCCCCGCATGACCGGCGCCGAACCATGGGCGCAGCGCGGTACTCTCGATTCTCGCCTGTGAAGGAAATGGGCACCGAAACATCACGATGAGCCAGTATTTCGAAATTCACCCGGACAACCCGCAACCGCGGCTTATTGGCCGTGCGGCAGGCATCCTGCGCGAGGGAGGGGTTATCGTATATCCGACGGACTCCTGTTATGCGGTCGGCTGCCTGCTCGACAACAAGCGCGGCGTTGAGCGGATCTACCGACTGCGCCGGTTAGACAAAGGCCACCACATGTCGATGATGTGCGCGGATCTGTCATCGATAGCGGTTTACGCGAAAGTTGACAATCGCAACTATCGACTGCTGCGTAGCCTGACGCCCGGGCCATATACGTTCATTCTCCGAAGCACCAACGAGGTGCCAAGGCGTTTTTTACATCCAAAACGCAAAACTATCGGTGTGCGGGTGCCCGAGAACAACATCGCACAATCGCTGCTGGCCGAGCTTGGCGAGCCAATGATGAGCACCACGCTGTTGATGCCGGGGGATGAGTTTCCACTCAATGAAGGCTACGAAATATCGCAGGCGGTCAAGTCAGATGTCGATCTGGTCATTGATGGTGGAGCATGCGGACTCGAGGAAACATCAGTAATTTCGCTAGAAGGTGACGCAGTAGAGATTTTACGAGAAGGAAAGGGAGACACAAGTTTGCTGCACTAGCGACGCGCAAGCCATAGAATGGACTTTTCTTCCCAAGTATTACATGTCAGAAACTGAGCAAGAAGGGGCGTCAGAGCAGCTGGGAATCCAGATGCCACTGGCTGTGGTCCTCGGCGAACCCTACGTCGAGACGCCCACCGATCTGTATATCCCGCCCGATGCGCTTGAAGTGTTCCTCGAAACCTTTGAGGGACCGCTCGATTTGCTGCTGTACCTGATCAAAAAGCAAAACCTCGATATTCTCGATATTCCCGTTGCGGCCATCACCGAGCAGTACATGCAGTACATCGCCGTGATGGAAATGATGCGCATGGAACTGGCGGCCGAGTATCTGGTGATGGCTGCGATGCTGGCCGAAATCAAATCAAGGTTACTGTTGCCTCGACCTGAAGAAATCGAGGACGAGGAAGACCCGCGTGCCGAGCTGATTCGCCGCCTGCAGGCCTATGAGCAATTCAAGCAGGCCGCCGAAGATCTCGATGGCCTGGCGCGCATGGAGCGCGATGTTTTCGATGCTGCCGCCGGGCTACCGGTACTGGAAAATCGCCAGCCGCTTCCTGACATCAAACTCGAGGAAATGCTTGGCGCGTTTCGCAGCGTGGTGATGCGGGCAAAGCTCAATCAGCACCATAGCGTTAAGCGCGAGTTTCTGTCGGTGCGTGAACGCATGTCCAGTCTTTTGGTGACAATAAACGAACAGGGCCAGGTTGATTTTGTTTCGCTGTTTTCGATTGAAGAAGGACGTGCCGGTTGTGTGGTGACGTTCCTTGCCATGCTCGAGCTGTGTAAAGAGTCGCTGCTTGAGATTGTGCAGGAAAAACCCTTCGGACCTATATTTCTGAAGGCGCGAACAGCAGCAGTGGACGATGATCAAATCGAGCGTCCTAACTATCTGGATACCAACGAAGATCCGGATGCATCGTACAATTAGTGAGTTGTTATCGGTTTCCGCAATTCAACAGACTGCGATTCCGACGCTCGACACGGAAAGAGTCGAGCGATCAGTAATCGAGTTAGCAATAAGCCGACAAGAATAATAAGGCACGCGTTTTGGACAAGAACAAGATAAAGAATATCGTTGAGGCTGCGTTGATGGCAGTCGATAAACCCCTGTCAGTGGCGCAGCTGTACAAGCTGTTCTCGAAGGATGAGGAGGGCGTCGAACGCACGGACATCACCCGTGCTCTTGTTGACCTGCAAGAGGAGTACGCATCTCGGGGTGTCAGCATAGTCGAGGTGGCGAGCGGATTCCGGGTACAGATTGATCAGGAGGTATCGCCGTGGATATCGCGCCTGTTCGAAGAGCGACCGCCGCGCTACACGCGTGCATTGCTTGAAACACTGGCGCTGATTGCCTATCGACAGCCAATAACCCGAACCGAAATCGAGGACGTGCGCGGGGTTTCGGTAAGTACCAACATCATCAAAACTCTGCTCGAGCGAGAATGGGTCCGAGTCGTCGGCCATAAGGAAGTACCTGGTCGACCGGCGATGTACGCCACCACCAGCGAGTTTCTTGATTACTTCAATCTGCGTCGCATCGATGAGTTACCGCCGCTGTCTGAGCTGGCCGACCTGGATACCATCAGCAGCCAGCTTGAAATTCCATTGGCCGGCGACGGTGAATCCGGTGAAGAGAGCAACGGTGGCGATGACGAGGACGTCGAGGGGGAGATGCTAAAGGTATCCGATGATCTCGATGCTCCGCAGGGTAATAACGTTACGTTACACTAGTGCCGCTCGGCATCAGTCTGAACCGCCGGTTGAGCGCAGCAGCACATACATCGCGCCAGTGCCTCCGTGGCTGGGTTTTGCCGAGCAGTAAGCCAATACCAGATTGCGGTTTCTGAGCCAGCCGGCAACCATCGGTTTTAGCACTGGTGCATCCGATACAGACTTGCGGCCCTTGCCGTGTATCACCCTGACACAACAACTTCCCCGCCGAGCTGACGCTTCGGCTAAAAACTCACTTAGCGCCTGTCGTGCTTCGCTGGCGGTCATGCCGTGCAGGTCCAGCTCAGCAGCCACAGCGTAGTATCCATTGCGCAATTTGCGCAGCACCCGGCGCTGGACGCCGGCACGTGCCCATGACAGATGCTCTCCTGTGTCGGCGGCATCCATGTCAAACGGGTCGTGCATCGCATCGTGCATTACCTGTTTCTCATCGAGCTCTCGCTGGCGCGGTCGTGGCGGCGGCGGGGTCGGGCGATCCGGTACCCGATCATCAGAGACCCGCCGGACGTCACCAACCGACTGTCGAAACAGTTCCATGGGGTCGTCATCGTTTGTGGGGTCGCTGTTCATCATTATATAAGTGTAGGGCAGTTAGTCTAAAAACCAGATACGGTACCAGCCGTCGTATGTTAAGTTCCGCGAACGTATGCTGATGGTATCAGCTCATTCGCCGAGGGAGATCAACCGATGTCAAAACCAGATGATAAAGAACTTCGAGAGCGCCTGACTGATATGCAGTACCAGGTGACGCAGGGCCATGGCACTGAGCGGCCTTTTACCGGTGAGCATAACGACAATAAGCGTGAGGGCCGGTATCTGTGCGTGGTTTGTGGCGAACATCTGTTTGATTCAGACACCAAATACGATTCGCGCAGCGGCTGGCCAAGTTTCTGGGCATCTGTCGGGGACAGTATCGAAGAGACGCAGGACAACAGCCTTGGTATGCAGCGCACTGAAGTTCACTGTCGCAAGTGCGGGGCGCATCAGGGGCATGTGTTTCCCGATGGTCCGCAACCGACCGGTATGCGCTACTGTATCAATTCTGCGTCTTTGCAGTTTGAACCGTCCGACGAATCCTGAGCTCTGGTAGAAACACTTGCGTTATCGAGTAGAACCGTCCACCGGTCTTCCGTACACCGAAACCTCGCCCGGTCTGCTGGCGTTTACTGTCGGCCTTGCACTGGTAACCGGGGTTATTCTGTTTTTTGTCGGCCGCTACGGCAAGCAGATGTGGCTGATGGTGTGGAGTGTCGGGCTGGTGATATGCAGCATTGCCTACCTGATCTGGTATGCCATGCGGTATTAGCGGGAAAGCAGCAACCCGGCGTCCGCCGGGTTGCCTTACCTGGTATCAGGCTTTGCCGCCAGCGCGGTTTTGTACCAGATCGTCAACCACGGCCGGATCAGCCAGGGTAGATGTGTCGCCCAGATTGTCGATCTCGTCTTCGGCAATTTTGCGCAGAATGCGGCGCATGATTTTACCGGAGCGCGTCTTTGGCAGTCCTGGTGCCCATTGAATCACGTCAGGGCTCGCTATCGGGCCAATTTCCTTGCGAACGTGCTGAACCAGTTCAGCGCGTAGCTCCTCGGTTGGGTCAGTGCCGATCATCAGTGTCACGTAGGCGTAGATGCCCTGACCCTTGATGTCGTGCGGGTAGCCAACCACAGCTGCTTCAGCCACTTTGTCGTGCAGTACCAGTGCGCTTTCCACCTCGGCTGTGCCCATGCGGTGGCCAGACACGTTTATAACGTCGTCTACTCGTCCGGTGATCCACCAGTAGCCATCCGCATCGCGGCGTGCGCCGTCGCCACTGAAGTAGTATCCAGGGTACATCGCGAAGTAGGTTTCGTGGAAGCGTTTGTGATCGCCGTAGACGGTGCGCATCTGTCCGGGCCAGGGCCGTGTGATGACGAGGTTACCGGAGATATCGCCTTCGTCCTCAATGAGCTTGCCCTGATCATCGACCAGTGCTGGCTGAATACCGAAGAATGGGCGGGTGGCGGATCCGGGCTTTAGCGGGGTCGCGCCAGGCAGCGGTGTAATCAGGATGCCGCCGGTTTCCGTTTGCCACCAGGTATCGACAATCGGGCAGCGCTCGTCACCGACCACTTTGTGGTACCACTCCCAGGCTTCCGGATTGATTGGCTCACCGACCGA
>CAYMFQ010000037.1:34900-38114 GCA_964389335.1 uncultured Granulosicoccaceae bacterium | reverse complement strand
TATTTATAAATAGACGAATTTCTGCTCACTGTTTTCAGGCAGAAACCTTTTTGAAAGCCACTCCTCATAATTTGTGAAAGCGCCGGGAAAATTGCACGGCCTTTCATTCAACACATATACGTTAGTGAGGAAATCAAAATGGCTAAACAATTCATTGCCCGCAAACCCGGAACCCTGGCAGCTGTAAGCCTTCCTGTATTACTCGCTTTATCTGCCTGTGATAGCACGACTGTATCGGGAATTGAATCTGATCTGGCAAGTGGCGAAGACGTTAACATCAACCTGTCCACCAACAATGATGGTGATCTTGTAGTCAGCACACAGGATGGAGCAGACAATACTGCAGGCGGTGTCTTTGTTATGAGCAACATACTCGAAGGCAATACCATTGTCGGATACAGCCGCGCTGCTGATGGCACACTGACACGTACTGGTGAGTTTGCAACCGGTGGACTGGGTGGCGACTTTGACGGACCGGAGGGCCTTGACCCGCTTATTTCGGCATACGCCATTATTAATACGCCTGACAATGAATATCTGATGGCCGTTAACGCTGGCAGCGATACGGTATCGGTGATGCGTGTTAACGACGATATGACACTGGACCTGGTCGATACCGAGTCTACCGCCGGTGTTGGTCCAAACAGCATCGCTTATAACAACGGTATTGTTTATGTAACCAATATTGATGCGGATGGTGAATTTAATGGCGAACCGGATCAGGAGGGCTCTATCTACGGATACACCTTCGAAAACGGTGACCTGACTCCCATCAGTGGTTCAAGGCGCGACCTAAAAAACCGACCTGCGGCAGTGCGCTTTACACCCGATGGCAACTACCTGCTGGTAACCAGTATCAATGCAGGCTCTGCCGCACTGGCAAGCAACGACCAGGATGCCCTGGTGATATTCGGCATTGAAGACGATGGCGAGCCCTCAGACTATCCACTGGATGGCATTACCTCCACGCTACGGGGTAATTCGGAGGGACGCAACCTGCCATCAGCCATTGGCTTTGAAGTAGTAGACCGTACTGACGGCACCTTCGCCATCGTGACAGAGGCACGTGAGTTTCGCTCTGAAGGTGAGCCACCAATCTTCCCGGGCCTGCAAACCGGTTCCGTTTCAACGTTCCGTATCGATGAAGGCGGCAGCCTGAGTGCTGGTCAACTCGACTTGCTGGCAGGGCAAAGCGCCACGGTCGGACAACGTACCGCCTGCTGGATTGTTATGTCGCCGGACGGTGAATACTTCTGGGTGTCTAACGCGCTTGATTCTTCTATCTCAACCTATCGCTTTACTGACAGCAGCGGCAATGTGGAACTGGTTGAGGAAGTTGCGGCGTTTGGTACACAACCTACCAGCACAGACCCTGCAACGGCTTTCGCCACCACGGATGGCTGGATCGATCTCGATATCAGTGACGATGGCAACTTCATCTATCAACTGTTTGGCTTGTCCGGTGCGGTTGGCGTGTACGCGGTTAACGGTGGATCACTAACACTGGTTGATACGGTAACCGGTGATCTTCCGCAGCAGGACACGCAGGGCATCATTGCTTTCTAAGCATTGCCTTCTAAACGACACCAACAAAGTATCGGACAGCGAGAATCATTATGATATTCCAACACAAAAGCACAGCAACGGGATTACCACGCTCCTTTCGCAGAGCCAGTGGACTGGCGAGTGCCGCGGCAATGTTGTCCCTGGCAGCCTGCGGTGGAAACACGATAGAAGGCATTCAGAACGACCTTGCCAACGGTGAAGATGTAAACATCAACCTGTCAACGAACGACGATGGCGCTCTGGTGGTCAGTGTCGATGATAACAACACGCCTGCAGACGATGGCACCAGTATCGTCGGCGCCATGTATGCACTGACCAACCAGCACAATCCATCACAGCAGATCTCTGCTGCTGCCGATGCCGCAAACGAGCCGGGACGTGTCAATCAGGTGGTGGCCTATACGCGAGGCAGCGACGGGTCACTGCGGCAGATTGGTGTTTATGATACTGGCGGGGTCGGTGAGAACATTCGCAACAGTGGCGCTAACCCGCTGGCATCACAGGACCCATTGATTGTATCCAGAGATCAGCGTTTTGTATTTGCGGTAAATGCGGGGAGTGAATCAATCAGCTCTTTTCGTATCAACGCAGATTACTCACTGACACCGGCGTCACTCGATGTTCCCACCAGCGGTTATTCCGGTGCACAAAACCCGGTATCTCTAACGATCTATCAAAACATATTGTATGTGGTGAACACCGGAAATTTTGTCGACGGCAATGGCAGCGAGTTAACAGCACTGCCGGATGACCGCAATCGCACTAACTCAGGCATCATCGGGTTCAGAGTCGGTAACGACGGCAGCCTCACACCACTGGAGGGCTCTGAGGTACCCGATGTTGGCGCCAACGCCGGCTCCATTGAGTTTTCGTCAAACGGCGAGTTTCTATATGTGACCGAGCGACGCACCAATGAAATCCGCACCATTGCACTGGACGACAATCGATTGCCCTTCGGCCAGATTGATTCACTGACCAGCATCACCGCACAACCGTTCGGCACCGACATCTACCCTGCTGACGATGGCGATATTCTGCTGGTGTCCGAGGGCAACAACGGTGCGCCGGGGTTGAGTGCCTTGTCGTCTTACCTGATTGAGGATAGCGGTGCGCTGACTGGTATTTCCCTGAGTTCAGGGGTGGATGGTGATCCCCTTGTTACCGGTTTTACGTTTGGATGCTGGGTTGAATTCGTAGAAACACCCAATGGTGACTTTGCCTACGTCAGCAATACTCCCGACGGCACGATCACAAGCTATGAAGTTGGCGACCAGGGTGGATTAACACGGCTTGAGTCACTGGCCGCAACAGCGGGCATTGAAGGCGACGATACACAAAACGGTGGCGGAGTTCTGGATGCTGAAATTGCTTACCCGTATCTGTACCAGGTGGTCAACAACGACAGCCGCATCGCGCAGTATTTCATCAATAGCGATGGTGGACTTGAGCGTCAGCAGGAACTGGAGATTGTCGACCCTGAACTGTTCGTGCCGAGGATGTTTGTTGGTATAGCCGGCTTCTGATACGACTGCAAAGCATAAAGGGAGGTGATCGAAAAACCGCGGCCTGTAGCCGCGGTTTTTTTAGTGCCGAATCTTAAACCTCAACGCGATAGCCAGCCCGCGGAAAGTGAACACAAACGTTACCC
>CAYMFQ010000037.1:26619-34800 GCA_964389335.1 uncultured Granulosicoccaceae bacterium | reverse complement strand
TCTTCCCAGCGCGTCAGGTGTGAGAACTCTGACAGCATTGCCGGACCACCGTCCCATCGACCACGGACAAACCAGACCAGGTGATACACCTGTGCATCAATTGCAGCTGGTGCGTCACTGGTTAGAAATGCTCTGCCGTCACTCAAGGTGCTGTCCAGCCATGCCAATGGTGCACGCAACTGCGACACCAGATGCGGCAGTTGTGCGTTAGCCTGCTTTAACCCCTGCGCCCAGTCTTCACCAAGGTATAGACGCCCTCGGTCCTCTGCGAAGTCCTGTGGCAGTGCATCACCTGCGGAACCCAGTACAATCTTTACACCCAGATCAAACAGCGCGTCGTCAGTCCAGCGGCTAAGGCACCACAACAGACCGGCATCGGCCGTAGGCATAAAACTCGGTGACGGATAGCGACGTTCCAGCTCGCGAATGATGCACTGACTGTCGCAAAAGATATCTGCACCAATTTGCATGACCGGGGTACGTCGATATCCGCCGGTTAATGGAATCAGCAACGGCTTGGGCGGCAGGCGCGGTATTTCTACGTTGCGCCACGCAAGCTTTTTGATGCCAAGTGCCACTCGCACTTTTTCTGCAACGGGTGATTGTGGATAATTGTGGAGAATAATCTCCGCATCACTTTCAGACATTCAGTGGGTTCTCGTTTTTTGTGATAGGCAGACGTTGGCTTAACTCAGGTCTACTGATAATGCTCGAGCAAGCGATGGAAAGTCATCGACGACAATATCGTGTATCGGGTTTGGCTCCGGATCCGGAGGACTGTCGTTACCCCATTCGCGCGGGCGTTTTACAAACGCTGTTTTAAAGCCCTGCTTCTTTGCTGCATCCAGATCAAAGTTATGACAGGCCACCATGCAGATCTGTGCCGGGTCCAGCTGCAGGTAATGGGCAACCGTGTCGTATGCTTCAGGTAGAATTTTATACTTGCCAATGGCCTCGCAGGAGAACACCGCATCCCACGACAAGCCATTGCGCCGTGCAGTATCCATGATGATTCTGAAACTCAGAATGGTAAACGAGGCGCACATATAGCTATTTCGAAGTTTTGGCAGTACATCCGGGAAATCAGGCCAGCACTGAAAATTATGCACAGCATCGTAGGCAATGGCATGACGCTCCTGTTCAGTAAACGCATCAAGGCCATGCTCGCCAATTAATTCGTCCAGCACCATGCGATGCGCACCATCAAAGTTATATGCAGGTGGCGCATCTTTACCAAGGTTTAGCATTTTACCGAGGCTGCGACGGCGCAGATCGTTGGTTATATCGTGCCAGTTTTTATCAATACCATGCCGGGCACCGGTGTCCGCCAGAATGGTTGAAAATCCGGTGTGCCAGTCGAGAATGGTGCCGCCGGTATCAAATGTCAGTGCTTTGATTTCTGACAAGCTCATAGGTTATCCCTTTGATGTATTGATCAATGAACCACTAGTCTGCGCGGTAGAAGTCAGCGTAGCGAGAGTGTGACCGGTTGTGCCGCGCAGGCTCCTAGATGGCGCCAGTGTATTCCCCACGTGCCGGATAGTTGTTTGCGATAGCAAAGTCGAGCGCACCCACCAGCTCGGAAAAGTGCGGACGAACAAACGGCATGGTTTGAACAGAGCCATAATAGAGCGTTTGATCCGGGTTCACCATAAACAAGCCCGGCTCGGAGAATTTCTCAGGCTCTTCGATACCAATCGATGTCTTACCCCGTGAGGTAGAAATATACAGTCCCCACTCACGCGCAGCAGCCAGGCTCAGCCCATAGCCAATAGACAGATTTTTCGCTTTGATTTTCGACGCCATCTCGGCTGCACGCTCGCGAGTGTCACTGCTGATTGCAATCGCCCCGACACCTCGTTCGGCAAATTCCGGCGCACGCTTCTCGAACTCCTTCAGATAGGTAGCGCAAATCGGGCAGTGCAGACCACGATAAAAACACACCACAGTGCCGCGTTCCGCTTGCGCTGCGGACAGATGAAATGTGTCATTGTTGAGGGTTTCGACGGTTAGATCGGGGGTCTTCTGACGGGGGATCAGCATCGGGATGATTCCTTTAAATTGAGCCGAAATCTGATATTATCCGGATTTAATATCTTCTTTTTCCGATTTATCTAACCAAAATGCCGAAAACTGACTCACCACCGCCTCGTCAGGATCGACTTTCCGCAATCATTTCGCGTTTCGAGCTAACCGTGGCGCCCACCACTACAACAGAGGCGAACCTGCTGCTGTACAGACAGCACGCCACTGGTCAGCCCGACAAACTGGTTTTCACAACATCCCCCGGACAGGCTCCAATTCACCATGACGTCTGCTTTACAGCTAGAGTTAACTGGGGCGGCTCATCGAACCCGCTGCTGTCAGCGTTACCGACAACCATAGAACTCGCCATTGATCACGACGCGGACATGACAGCGCTGGCGCAACTACTGATCACCGAAAGCGAGCAACCGCGCTGTGGCTCGCAAACGGTTTTGAGCAAACTCGCAGAGGTGTTGCTGGTAAAGCTGCTGAGACATCAAATGGAACACGGGCACACCAGCACCGGTTTGCTGGCCGGGCTTAGCGACAAGCGACTGAGCCGGGCCATAATCGCGGTACACGAGGAACCCGGTGTGCACTGGAACAATAACGAACTGGCGCAAGTGGCCGGTTTGTCTGTCAGCCGGTTTGTGGAGTTATTCGGTCAGATTGTCGGACAGACACCCATGAGCTACGTGCGACACTGGCGCATGATACTGGCGCGACAGGATGTCGAGCGCGGCGACCGAATCCAGCTGGTCGCCAGTCGATACGGTTACGCGTCGGGCGAAGCACTGGGGCGCGCCTTCCGACGCGAGCACCAGGTCAACCCGACCCGGCTGCGAAATGGCATTACTCAGTAATTACCTGACAGGTTCACGCGCAACAACGTGTTTAAGCCTGAACATACCCGGAGATAACAGACACGTGGCGCAGGCCAGCAGTGCACCGACCATCATCAGACAGTGCCCGAAAAAGAAGCGCATAAAGAGCGCTGGAAACAACAGATAATGGAGCACTATGTAAGCCAGAGATACTGCGCCAATCAACACAATGTAGTGCACACTGGTTAAGCCCGATTCCCTGGGTGACAACCGCGTCAACACCAGAGCAACAGAAACCAGACCGCAGAGAATGGAAATAATCAGCCAGTTACTGACCCATTGCGGCTCAAGCAACTGACGCAGATAGACACCTGGTGTTAGCTGATAGCCGCTGTAACTGAGCGGATGCGTAGCCTGCATATCCGTAATAAACACAAAGTAGATCAGCGCTTGCCATCCATAGTTGCCAGCCCACTTATTCACCGACAGAAACAGTATGCAGGTAATGGCTGCAGTAATCAGGACGCGCCGCCAGTTAGACGGTTGAACAAAAACCAGCGCGGCAAATATAAGAAAACTGTAGATAATGAAGTCAGTTCTTATAAGCACTGCAGTGGCCAGCAGAGGATAGACCCACATACTGCGATGCAGAAAGGCTATATTGATCAGCAGTATCCACAGGAACGCAAATATATCTACCGCTCCAAATTGAAACAGATGCAGATCATTGGAGGCTTGATAGTAAACAACCGGTATTAACAGCCAAAATATCGAGTGGATATACTTTTGGTAGCCAAGATAAAAGACCAGTAATATCAGCCCGGAACTCACCGCGGATATCAGTTGTACCGCTGTAAACACATCTACCCCGAACCGCATAATGGCGGAAACCAAACCAAGATATACCAGTCTGATTTTGTAGTACGGTACTTGCTGAAAAAACGCCTCTGCGTCATTGTGCATGGTGACGCGATAGGCAGTGCGTGCGGTCAGATCGTAGAACTGTTCCGCCGGCGCAGTTTGCTGTAATTGTTGATAAATGCCGGCGTGAGCCTGATCGATATCATGCGGGCCGAAGGTGGTAATCGCCGCAGCGTAGCCGAGCATATCCCATGTAAACAGCGGGTTGTACAACACAAAGAAGAATATGCTGATGCAACTAATGCCAATAAAGCAGGCTGCTCCGGCGCGCATCCATAGTGGATCGTTTTTGATCATGATTGCGCTACCGCCAATGCTCTGACCTTAGGAACTTTATTAGGCGACCAGCGGTTGATAGCGGTTCGTATCGGTTGCTCTATGCAGTAGAACGATATTATGCCAAACAACACACCAACAACCAGCCCAACCATCCTGCCATAGAATTCTGTCTCCGATGTGATGCCATAGGCATCCAGTGCGTCCTGCACTTTCCATGCATATTGATAGAAGAACTGCTGCCACAGATAGATTGAGAAAGACCAGATACCCAGCATGCGCAACGGTTTTGCCGAAAGAAGTGCCCGCATGCGCGCTGGCAGGTCCTGCAGATGATTAACGGTCAACGCCAGCAGTATTGGACAGACACTGTATACAAGCCAGATTGATGTGGCGTGCATATAACAAATGACAGACAGCAACAGACACGATACCGGAACCGCCGGGGCAACCCGCCAGTTGTACTTACGACGCAGAACACAATAGGCGGCTGATACAAATATAAATACTACCGATGCTTCGGTGCGTATCAGGTGTAGCTCAAATGATTCCCGATCGAGCCTGGTGTATTGCCAGGTACTCCACAACATGCTGAAAAGTGCTGCGGCAATTAACACCATCGCAATGCTGCGGCGAGCGACAATGACCATCGTCAGCAGACTGAGCAATACATACGCGTGCTCTTCCACATTGAGACTCCACATATGCTTGACAGCTACATGGGTATCCCAGATGTGTGGATCTGCGGGCAGGTAAGTTCGCATAAAAACGAGGTTACTGAAAAACTCGGTCAGTGAGAATGACAGACCAAATAGCCACCCAACCAGATACATCGACACTACACAAACAAAAAAGGCCGGGTATATCCGGCTAAAGCGGCGCAGATAAAACCGCTTTAGCGGCATGCGTTTTTCGAACAGTATAATGCTCATTAACATGCCGGATAACACAAAAAATACATCGACACCCATGCGGTCTTCCCAGAGCCACTTGATATCTGCAAAGTGCCCACACAACACAAGTGCAATAGCAATTCCGCGCCAGCCATCCCACTCCGACACACGCGACGACTCATCCTGTGCCGCCGAAGAATAATAACGACTTCGCATACTACTCTCACACCAGAACTAGTTAACTGACCTGAACTGCGGTGGGGAGATAGGGTACGGAAAACACTGGCTACATTCAGGCTCGGGTGTCGCACATGTATCTATCATGATCCCCAAGCAAACAGGCATTTACTTGCAAAGTGGCTGCTCACAACACGTCGACCAGTCCACTTTGCCGCGCAGTCTACGTCACACTTTCGGGCCAAAGCGTGAACACTTCCACACTTATTGTGGCACTTTGTAAATTCAGAATTGACCTTATCCGGCTACGCTCGATTCGCTGTTTTTGATGTAAATAATGCTTTGCAATCAATAAAGCACATGAGACAACAGGGAGCACCGAGCGATAGAAACGACCGACACAGCACAGATCTGTATTTGCGATCGTGGCCTGTACTGTTTATCTAAAATGATACGTTCGTTTTATCTGAAAAGAAGCATATGTACTACAAAGCACACTTATTCCACGACGGCTGACAAACAACTACTGGCTTATTTTATTCCTGTACTGCCACTTGTCTCTTTACGCTGATACGAGTTTGTTTATCTTTGCCTGTTTGCGCTCGTGTTATCGCGGTGGCATTTACAGCCTCAATAAAGGCGAGCAGACGCGCGGATGGTGCTGCCTCTTCGGGCCAGATAAGCGTTGAGCGAAACAGATAGGGAGCACCGTCCACTGCCTGCTCTGCCAGATGTCCCTGCTCAATATCAGCGTTCACAACACAACGCGGCAGCAAGCCGATGCCCATCTTGGCCAACAGGCAACGGCGGATCACTTCCACATTAGAAAAACACTGCCTCGGGGTTAATTGTAATGAGCATTGCTTAAAATGATTTTCAGCGGCTACACGATAGCTGCAACCGGGTTCAGTGGTGATCAGCGCTCGCTCACGTAAACGCTCCGGAGTCAGCGCATGTGGCACTACTAAAGATGGATGCGCGACATAAATAACTTCTTCGCTGGCAATCTGTGCCTCCGCAAAACCCGCTTCCGCTGAGTTGGTAACGATGACCGCCGCCTCGATAGAGCGCTGTTGCAGGGCTTCTTTGTAGTCGAATGGATCATGCTGCAGGTGCAGCTCAACCGCCGGCGCCAGTGATTGCAACGACTCAATAAGCGGCGGCAGGCGATAGATGCACATGGAACTGGGTGCGTACAAGCGAAGCTCGCCGGTTGGCTCACTAACCAATGCATGGGCCTGACAAACCAGTTCATCGCTCAACTGCATCAGCTGTCTGAACTTTGGCAACAACTGCCGGCCGGCGTTGCTCAGTATCAGCCCCCGACCCGCTGGCTCAAACAGACTGATACCGAGCGACGCGGAGAGCTCGCGCAACTGTGCAGACACGCTGGACGGCGCGAGACACAGTTCATCCGCAGCACGATTGACGCTGCCCGTGTCCACAACCGCCAGCAGGCTTTTAACTTGTTTCAGATTCACTGTTTAAAATTTTCGTACGGTTTGACCAATATTATTCGCTTTTTTTGGTCACAGCGCCACGCCAGAATAGCACTCGATTCATTACTCACGAGAACGCGATGCACCTGTACATCACCTATAAGCGATACTCATCCTGGTCGTTACGCGTCTGGCTCGCCATGAAGGCAGCTAATATCCCGTTTGAGGACACGGTACTGCCTTATGCGCACGACGACAGTCTGGCCCGGTTCGCAGCCGAGCACGAGATACCGGCAACCGTCCCGGTGCTCGAACACCACGGCCGCATTATCTGGGACAGTCTGGCAATTCTTGAATACCTGGCTGAGCAGCACGCGCAATTATGGCCGGCGGATAGCGGCCTGCGAGCCCTGGCGCGCAGTGCCAGTGCAGAAATGCACTGTGGTTTCGCAGCGCTGCGCAGCGAACACCCCATGAACTGTCACCGTGTGCAACCCATGTCACCGAGCAAAGCGGTGCAAACCGATCTGCAGCGCATCGCAGCAATCTTTGAGCACTTTGCGCGGGCAGACACACCCGCAGGCGATTTCCTTTGCGGTGAATTCAGCATCGTTGATGCGATGTTTGCACCGGTGGCGTGGCGAGCGCACGGCTATCAGCTATCGATCTCCCCGGTGTTTAAGCGCTGGAGTAATACGGTGATGGCAATGCCTGAAATGTCAGAGTGGGTTGCACAGGGTGCTGCAGAAACCTGGCGTGTGGATGCAACGGAACAGATTGGTCGGTAGTTCGTCGCACAGCTGTACACCTGCTGGATCATCTCAGCCTGACATGGCAGAGTATGTTGATGAACGAACACCCCACCGACCTGATCACCTGCGGCGAGGTCTATCTGCCCGCGCCAGACCTGAAAACCGAAATGCCTTTTTTTATCGACACACTCGGTTTCAGGCTCAATGAGATATTCCCTGCCGACGATCCGGCCGTGGCGGTGCTATCGGGTCACGGGTTGCGCATCAGGCTCGACCGCAATGCAAACATTGGCGCTGGCCGGGTACGACTACGCTGTACTGATGCCCACAACTTTGCAGACGGTGCAACGGAATTAACATCGCCCGGTGGCAATATCATTGACATCGTAGAGGCCAACCCGCCGCTGGAACAACCGGAAACTCAACATTCGTTTTTGGTGCGGCACCTGCGCGACAGTGATGCATGGGTGATTGGTCGGGCGGGTATGCACTATCGCGATCTGATTCCGGACCGGCTTGGCGGATCAATTATCGCGTCGCATATTCGCATACCCGACGGCGGCCCTGTGCCCGATATGGTGCACTACCACACCGTCGGCTTTCAGTTGATTTTCTGCTACCGGGGCTGGGTCAGACTGGTGTACGAAGACCAGGGAGAGCCTTTCATTCTGGAAGCTAACGACTGCGTTATTCAACCACCAGAAATCAGACACCGGGTGCTGGAAGCATCTGATAACGTGGAGGTGCTTGAGATCGGCGTACCAGCCGAGCATATCACCACCATCGACCATGCCATGGAGCTACCCAACGGCCCGGCCAACCCGAACCGTCACTGGCAGGGCACACGTTTTGTTCACTACCGCGCCGAACAAAC
>CAYMFQ010000037.1:18501-26519 GCA_964389335.1 uncultured Granulosicoccaceae bacterium | reverse complement strand
TACAGTCGCGCTATGTGCAGGCCAGTGACAATTGCGAACTGATAGAGACCACGCTACCTTCGGAATTTAATACACGCATGTAGCAGATGCACAAGGCATCACGCGATCAGCTTCAATGCAAGCCACGGCACCAGATTAAACATCAGAAACAGCAGCTTGTATAAGCCGAGAAAGCGATACATGGTTTCTGCAAAGACATCGCGCTGCAACGGGAACCATCGGTATTGCGTGCGGTAGACAAGGTCAGGTGCGAACATCATCAGCAGTATCCACACACTCAGCAGCCCTCCATTGAGGACGCTGCACCAAAAGAAGAAGTCGGTTAACTGGGCAATGTTCATTGCTGAATATTACCGTGGCCCTTAGTGCCGCGCCACACACGGCAGGTTGCAGGCGGCTGCGCACCGCCCGCGGAATCTCCTAACCTACGGACTGCAGCAATGGCGGCTCGTCTCCATCTTTATCGTCGCCAGGTCGGTTCTTCGATATCCACGCTTCCATATCACTGGCGGTCAGCGCCTTACTGATCAGATAACCCTGTGCCTGATCGCAACCGAAGTCCTTCAGCATCTGCATTTCTTCTTCGCGCTCGATACCTTCAGCAACCACTTTGAGCCCCAGGTTATGACCCAGCTCTATGGTGGAGCGTACGATTGCCACATCCTCTTTATTCTCGAGCATGTTCTTAATGAACTCGCGATCGATCTTCAGCTCATTGACCGGCAGGTTCTTGACATAGGCCAGTGAGCTGTAGCCGGTACCGTAGTCATCGATCGAAATTGACAGACCGAGCTGATGCAGTTCTTCAACTGTGCGCCGTGCTTTGATGGGATCTTCCATCAGCGCACTCTCGGTGATTTCCATGCAGATCATGGCCGGATCGACCTCGTTCTCATCAAGCCGTTTCTTGATATAGCCGGAAAAGTCCGAGTCGAGTAAGTCGCGCGCAGAGATATTCAATGACATCTTTACCATCAGACCCTGATCAGCCCAGTTTCTGGCCTGTACCGTCGCCTTGGCAATGAGCCAGCGGGTAATCAGCCTGATCGCGCCAGTCTGTTCAGCGAACGGAATAAACTCATCAGGCGGTATCAGGCCACGCTTGGGGTGTTGCCAGCGCAGTAGTGTTTCAACCGACAGGATCGATGAATCATCGAAAGTGACCTTCGGCTGAAAAAACAGCTGCAGTTCGTCTTTTTCGATAGCGCGTTTGATCTCGCTCAGCAGTGACAGATGCTCTTCACGATGCTCATCGCAATTGGGATCATAAAACGCAAACACGGTGTCTGAACGCTTGGCCGAGTACATCGCCATATCAGCACGGCGCAACAGTGTACTGGCGTCTTCGCCGTGTTCCGGGTATTTGGCAATACCGATACTGCAACCGATATCAATGGGCTGATTGTTCAGGGTTACCGGGTGTTCAAAAGCCCCGGCTATTCTGTCGACTGCGGAAAGGATGTCCTGTTCAGTGACGTCCTGCAGCAACAGGGCAAACTCATCACCGCCAAGGCGCGCCACAGTGTCTGATTTGCGCAGCGTCAGCTTCAGACGACTGGCGACCTCTTTTAATACAAAATCACCGGACTCATGTCCGAGTACATCATTGATGTATTTAAACCGATCCATATCCAGGATCACCACGGCAAACGCTTCCTGTCTGCGCTGACCCTGCATGACGGTCTGGTTTAATCGATCATCAAACAATGCACGGTTGGGTAACTCGGTTAAGGTGTCGGCGTAGGCCAGTTTAAGTATCTCGTCTTCGCGCTCACCCACGTGCTCACGCATCATGTCGATGGTTTTGGCCAGCTCGCCAATTTCATCTTGATGCAGCATTTCCACCTTGACCGAGTAGTCGCCGTTTTTAATTTTGCGTGTGGCATCAACCAGCATCTTCAGTGGCTTGGTCAGCTCGCGAGCCAGTGCCATACCGAGCAGCAGCACAATCACCAGGCTGGATGCCATCAGTATCTGCAGCCGAGCCTGTTGCTGGCTGATCAGTCCCTTGAGCGCAGGTGATCCCTGATACATACCAACGATACTGGCCTCAGGAAACTCTGCAATGGTTACCTCGCCCGACCGTGCCGCTGATTGCTCACCGTTGTGCCGCACCGCCTTGGCATCAATCTGAGTGAGTTTCTCAATTTGTGGCAGGACGTGATCGTCGGCACCTGATGCGACTGCCAGTTGATAGCCGCGTAGATTTGCAAGGCTGGATGTTGCCACCAGAAAGGCCTGGCCATCCTCAAAAAAACCGCTGCGTGTCGCTGACGCAGACTCAATCAACGGCAGGTTTTCAGCACTGAATCGCGACTCATTATTGAGTACATCACCACGTGCATTGCGCAGGAAAAAGTGGCGGCTGTCGGTGGAGTCATTGTTTCTGCGATCGACCAGCGCTGCAACATCGCCAACGGCGGCGTTTTGCGGAATCTGGTTAGTGAATTTGACGAGTTGATATTCGAGCGTCTGATATTCCGAATTGACAACGGTGGATGCAACGTCGTCAATGCGTTCCGACATTGAAAGTGCATGCGACTGCTCGAAATCCTTATTGGTTCGATCAACAATTGCGTAAATCGCCAGCTGAACTGCAATCGTCAACAGCGAAATGATAACCACTATTCTGGAACGTAGACTACCAATCAAAGCGATTCTCGATACAGACAATTTCATATTCCCGGCCGACCATATATAGCAACTTCATGTTTAACTAAGTTAGGGTTTATAGTTCTTTTGTTAGTCAGCGTTCCCTACTATTACTCAGTCGCTCCGCGCGTATTACCGTACGTCGGATTGATTCACAAGCTCCGTTTGCTAACGTACTCAACCGCTCCCGCACTGAACCTATCGGCCTTCTCTCCTATTCTGTAACAGCGAAGTTGACAAATCTGACTGCTGCGATGTGCGTTATGCCAATGAATGTGACGCAGTGTTACTTTTGCCACATCAGAGTTAAAGGTGCGACAATGACTCCACCCCGTGCTGACGCAGAAGCCAGTGAAAATTCAACGAATATCCGGCAACCCGATAATCCATCCGGCGCTCGAACCAGGCCCTGGCGACAACATCAATGGCCCGTCACTGATCGAGGCACCGGACTGGATCGACAACGCACCGGGGCGCTACCTGCTGTACTTCGCCCATCACAATGGCGGTTATATCCGGCTGGCCTACAGTGATGACCTGGATGGCGAGTGGCAAATCTATCGCAACGGCGTGTTGCCACTGGCCGACAGCCACTTTAAGGGCCATATTGCGTCACCGGATGTGCATGTCGACCATGCTCAGCGACGTATACGAATGTATTTTCACGGCAGTGACGAACCGACCGACGCGGATGTTCCACAGCACACTCGCGTGGCGTTGTCGAGCGATGGCATTCACTTCACAGCGCAGCCAGAAATACTTGGCAATTCATACCTGCGCGCGTTCGAACATGACAATTACACCTACGCGATCGCGATGCCAGGCGTTATATACCGCTCGCAGGATGGCTTAACGAATTTCGAAACGGGCCCCACGCTGTTTACCGAACACATGCGCCATTGTGCAGTGCACAAACACAACAATACCTTGTCGGTGTTCTATACCAATGCAGGTGATTGTCCCGAGAGCATTCTACTCAGCAGCATTGATCTGACCGATGACTGGATGCGCTGGACGCACACGGCACCAGTACATGTGGCCAGTCCGGAACAACACTATGAAGGAAGTGATATGCCACTGGTGCCGTCTGTCAGAGGCATGGCATCGGAGCCGGTCAATGAACTGCGGGACCCGGCAATCTTTGAGCAGCACGGACAGTTGTGGCTGTTGTATGCCGTCGCCGGAGAACAGGGTATCGCGCTGGCGCGCTTAACGGAGTAGCGGTCGTGTGGTTCTTAACACAGGTGTTTATGCTTTGTCGCCGCTGTTGTCATTGCCCTGTTTACTGTCCGCGTCAACGGCTTCCGTGATACCGCTGACACCTTTATCAATACTCATTCCCAACTCTTCACCCAGTCGTTTTAACGCCGGCAACTGCACTGCCATATCCATCACCGAATCGAGGGCCTGGTTAACCACAGGCTTTTGCGCTCCACCGTCTGACGACGATGAACCCAGACCAGATATTTGATGCACGTTAATTGAGTTAATTTTCTCGGCGGGTTTCACCATTTGTGCAACGATGCGAGGCAATGCGTCGAGCTTGGCCAGATCTGCTTTCAGTGCAACGATTTCAGCATTCAGCACATTGTCTGCTTCGTTCAGAGCACGCCTGCCCTCGGCTTTGGTGCTGAGCGTCGCACGCCGCGCCTCAAGGCGCATTTTACTAACCTGTGCCTTGGCTTCGGCTTCGGCCAGCGTGGCCTTGGCTGTTTCCACTGCCGACTGTGCTTCGGCCTGTGCGTTTGCAATGAGCTGTTCGCTGCTGATTTCGGTTTGTTGCCGTGCATTAAGTATTGCTACCTGCTTTTTGCGCTCGGCATCAGCCACAGCACGGGCCGTTGCTATCGCCTCGGCAGCACTGACTGCCTCGGCACGGGCAAGGTCTGCGGCGGCAAGCGCTTTGCTCTCCTCCTGTGAACGCTCTGCCACGGCAATATTGCGCTCCTGCTCTGCTGCCTCCAGTGCAGTGGCACGCGCGATTTCTGCTTCGCGAATGGCCTGTTCGCGTGCGATGTCTTCGTAGCGAATGGCGCGTTCCATATGAATGCGTGCCGCATTACTGGCTTTTTCACTTTCGGCCTTGCGCTCTGCAATCTCCGCCAGTTGCTGCGCACGCAGGGTTTCAATTTCACGCACCTGATCGAGCTCTGCCGCCTGCTGTTCAAGGTCAATATTCAACTTGAGTTTGGAGGCCTCCATGGTTGATCGATGCACCGCCACTTCGGCGTCCCGATCAATCAGAGCGCGCTCCTTCTTTGAAGTAGCAATGACTTCAGCCAGTCGGCGCATACCGACGGCGTTAAACGCGTTGTTTTCATCGAGTGCGCTAAACGGTGTTTGATCGAGAGATGTTAGCGACACACTTTCAAGCGCCAGACCATTGCGACTGAGCGACTCGGCTACACTTTGCCTGACCTCGGCCACGAATTCGCCACGGTTCTCGTGCAGCTCATCAAGTGTCATCCGTGCAGCCACGGCACGCAGTGTGTCGATCAGCTTGCCGTCTATCAGTTCGTGCAGTTTTTCAGGATTACTGGTTCTGCTGCCGAGCGTTTGCGCCGCACGAGATATTGCGTCTATCGTCGGATCGACGGAGACATAAAACTCAACGCCAACATCCACCCGCATCCGGTCCTTGGTGATAAGGGCCTGATCGGCCGAACGGTTCACTTCAAAGCGCAGCGTCTGCATGTTTACTTTAGAAACATCGTGAAAATACGGCAGCACTACAACACCACCGTCCATCACTACCTTACGTCCGCCAAGGCCGGTTCTGATCAAACTGTGTTCGCGTGTGGAACGCTGGTAGAACACCGCTGCCAGGGCAACTAGAACCACCAGCAGAATCAGCACCACCACCAGTAACAGAATTATGATATTCATTGCCAGTCTCGCTATAACTGATTTATTTTGCAGAGCAGATGCGACATCATGCCGCCGTCGACAGGCAGGTTGGTACCGCGAATCCAGCTTGTCATATCGGATAGTAAAAACGCCACCACCGGCGCGATATCCTCCGGCAGACCCGGCCTGTCCATCACCCGGGCATCTTCCTCTGCACGCTCGCCCAGTGTTTCCAGAAAGTCTTTCAGTATGGGGGTGTCTACCGGACCCGGTGACACTGCATTCATGCGAATGCCACGTTCGCGCCACGCCCAGCGCTCCTGCATGGTCCACACAACCAGTGCCTCTTTACTGAAGAAGTAACTGCGACCGCCTTCGTTGCTTATGTTGTGATCACGCATAAACTGCGGCACGTCTTCAAACTCAAGGTCAGTGCTGGCGCGAATACTGTCGAGTGCATCCGGCCAGCCAAAGCCCGCAAGCGACGCCAGGTTAACGATGGATGCGTTGTCGTTAAGCTTCGGTATCATGTTCTCGGTAAAAAACTTAAGCCCCACCAGGTTTACCAGTAGCACCTTCTCCGCCGGTGCGGTTGGCGGCAGACCCGCTATGTTGGCGATACCATCGATACCCGTTGGCAGCGCCATCACCAGTGCCTTGAGTGTGCGCCGATCAGACATATCCGCCAGGTAAAGCTCGTCGACGTAGTCATCGGTCTTGTTAACATCAACGCCCAGCACATCACCACCGAGCTGTTTGATCAGTCGCGCGGTCTCTTTGCCAATACCCGAGGAACAACCGGTGACAACAATTGTTTTATCTCGCAGCAGCTTGGCAGATGCCCAGCGCTGATGTGCACTATCGGTGGTTGTCATCAATTGCAACCCATGGTTTGAGCAGGTGTTGGTGCTTGAGTGGTGCCGTGACTATCATTTCAAAACACCGGCGGGTATGGACGCGCTCCACGATCCATCGTAATCCAGCGCGTTTCAGTAAACGTCTCGGTTGACCAGCGTCCACCGTGACGCCCGAGACCGGAAGACTTGGAACCACCGAACGGTATGTGCGGTTCGTCGTTAACCGATGAACAATTAATATGACACATACCGGTTTCAAGCGCCGATGCGATAGCAAAGCCGCGTTGTTCATTGGCAGTTATTACACCGGAAGACAATCCATACTCGGTATCGTTGGCTATCGCCACTGCGTGATCATCGGTACTGAATGGAATTACCGGCGCCACCGGACCAAAGGTTTCCTGCTGATAGACGAGCATGTCTGGCGTTACACCAGTAAGTATGGTCGGCTCAACGAAACGTCCATGAACCGCACCACCCAGCTCGACCTTTGCGCCGCGTGCCACCGCATCGTCGATCTGCGCTTTGACCTGCGCGGCCTGTCGGTCATTGATTAGCGGGCCAATAACATTGTTGTTGTCTTTAACCGGATCACCCATTTGCAGCTTTGCAGCACGCTGTACAAAGGCCTGTAAAAAGGGCTCGAAAATATTTTCCTGCACCAGCACCTTTTCGACACTCATACATATCTGCCCCTGATGCATAAAGCTGCCAAAGTTTGCCGCACCGACAGCACGCTCCATATCGGCATCGTCGCAGATAATCAATGCATCCTTGCCACCCAGTTCGACACAGGCTTTCTTCAAGTGCGCACCAGCCCTGGCGGCAATTTGCCGTCCGACAGCAGTAGAGCCGGTAAAGGACACGCCTTTGACCAGCGGATTTTCGATCAGCTCATTACCCGCCGACTGCACACTGTCGCGAGAACAGGTCACTACGTTTAGCACACCGGCCGGCAGCCCCACGGCTTCAGCGATTTCGGCGAATATCAACCCGCCGCTGAAGGGCGTTTCCTCTGATGGTTTAATCACCACCGTATTGCCAGCTGCCATTGGAAAGCTGAAACCGCGGCTTGTCAGCAACAACGGAAAGTTCCACGGTGAAATAACACTGACCACACCGATGGGTCGGCGCACCGCAATTGACAGCTTATGATGTTCTGACGGCATCACCTCACCGATGGCGGCATAGTTCGATGCCGCTGCCGCATTGAATACTTCAGCAACATAACCTGCCTCAAACATGCCTTTGCCGAACCACCCGCCAGCTTCAGCCTGCAATGCCTGAACGATGTCGGCTTGTCTGCGTTTGCACTCTTCACCCATCGCAATCAGGTAGTGTGCACGTTCCGAGTGAGACAGCGCCGCCCACGTCGGAAAGGCCTGATGCGCCGACGCGATGGCTGCCTGTACTGCAGACACATCGGCGTCTGCGACATCTGCCCACACGGTACCGTCGGCCGGATTCAGATCGTTAAAGCGCTGGTCCGACTTAAGCCAGGCACCGCCACTGTAGTAATCAAGCAATCGTGCCATATTGATCCTGATGGTAACGGTGATCCTGATGGTAACGGTGTTTCTGCTGATAACGGTGAAGCAAGCTTTTCATCGACGCTCCTGCTTACGCAATACACCGGAGCCATCGCGGCGATACACCGTTACC
>CAYMFQ010000037.1:11828-18401 GCA_964389335.1 uncultured Granulosicoccaceae bacterium | reverse complement strand
TCGACGCTCCTGCTTACGCAATACACCGGAGCCATCGCGGCGATACACCGTTACCAGCGACTTACGAATGACCGGTATGTGCGGCAAATTATCGAGATCATCCTGCACGGAATGCCTGGCAGATTTATCTACAACTCTGGTGTGATCACCACCACTCGCCGCTGCTCGTGCTGCCGATTCAAATTCAGCCAGCAATTGCTGCACTCTGGCATCCTGTGTCGGTGGTAACGACACAGCCGACGCGGCCGGTGACGCTGACTGACTGGCAGTTTGTTGTGGTGATGTCGTTTGGTTTAGTGTCGAGACGCTGCCGGATGCTGACAGTGGCGATACACGCTCTTCCGCGGCGGCCGATGAAGCGCGTGCGACCATCGCGCCTATATCGTCATCGATTAACGCATCGGCGCTGACTGTCGAGCGTTGCGAAGTTTCCGGGAGAAAGTGTTCCGGTGAAACTGTCGTGGTCGTAGAGGCCACTTTTTTGACCGCGGGCTTTGCCGGCATGACACTTTTAGTTTTAACCTGACCAGATACCGCGGCTGCCGCCGCACCACCGAGATAAGCAGCCTGCACAGCCGGATCATGCAACAGGCTTTCTGCACTGTCTTCACCGACGATACTGCCGTTCTCAAGCAGATACCCCCGGTCGGCAATACCGAGGCTCTGCTTTGCATTTTGCTCTACTAGCAGTATGCCGACACCGGTCTCGCGCACCTGCATTAACGAACTGAACAATTCTTTGCACAATAGTGGCGACAAACCCAGTGATGGCTCATCAAGCATCAGCACGGTAGGGGCGGACATCAGTGCACGCCCAATGGCAACCATCTGCTGCTCGCCACCGGACATGGTGCGTGCTATTTGTTTTTTGCGCTCTGCCAGTTTCGGAAACAGTGTTAGTACACGATCAAGGTTTTCCGTTTGCCGGTCACGTGCATGCTCTGCATAGGCACCGAGCAGTAAGTTTTCCTGAACTGTCAGATCACCGAATATGCCCCGTCCCTCGGGAACAAACGCAATACCGGCCTCAACAATCTGTTCTGCATTGAGGTTATTCAGAGAGCGTCCATCAAGACTGACATCGCCACCGCTGACACCTTCGCAGATACCGGCAATGGCTTTTAACAGAGTACTTTTCCCGGCACCGTTGGCACCGAGAATAACTACAATTTCCCGGTGCTCAACCTGCAGGCTGATACCGGACAACGCCTCGTGCATACCGTAGCTTGCGGCGAGTTCAGATACCTTTAACATTGCGCTGCACCCACATTGCTGCAACGGTTAACGACGCAAGAGACCGGCACGCACATGTTAGTCATCCCCCAGATAGGCGGCGATGACCACCGGGTCGGACAGCACTGCATCCGGCGTTCCTTCGGCAATCAGCTTACCGGAGTTCACGACAATGCAGCGATCACACAGTGTGCGAATGGCATCCATTACATGCTCCACCAGAATAATGGTGCGGCCCTCGTTGCTGAGCGATTCGATGAGTTCGATACCGGTTTGCAGTTCACTCGGGTTCAACCCTGCCAGCCACTCATCAAGCAGTAACACCTGCGGTTCACCGGCCAGCGCTCGCGCAAGTTCAACACGTTTTTGATCGATATAGGTCAGCGCCGACACCGGCTGAAACTGTTTGTCCGCGAGACCAACGCGCTCAAGCAGTTGCACGGCGTGATAGCGTGCATCTTCGCCCCAGCGTCGTCGGTGACCAAATACCGCACCTGCCACCACATTGTCGATGACACTTAAGCCCGGCAGCACCCGGACCAGCTGAAACGTGCGAGCGACGCCAGCCCGCGCAATCTGATGGGCCGGACGGTTGGAGAGCTCTCTGCCGGCCAGTCGAATGCTGCCAGCTGTCAGTGGGAACACCCCGGAGATTAAATTCATCACCGTGGTCTTACCGGAACCGTTGGGGCCAATAACACCGACCACCTCTTGTTCTTTTACACTGAAGCTCAGTGCGTCAACCGCCACCAGTCCGCCAAACGACTTGGTGACCTGCTGTACATCGAGCAGTGTACGGCCTGTACCAGCAGTCATTGCCACGCACCCGGATGTGCGGCATTAGTGCCCGGACGATTAGAGCGCCACCGTTTTTCAAACAGCCCGACAAACCCGTGCGGAATAAAATACACAATGGTTAAGAAGGCGAGCCCGAGAAACAGCGTGGTAAAGTTTGGTATCCAGATACTGATCGCCTCCCAGATCAACGTAAATGGAATCACCCCGAGCAGCGGCCCCCACAGTCGCTGTGTGCCACCCAGCAGCGCCATGATTACCACTAAAAAGCTCAGCTCTGGCGAGAACACCAGGTTCGGCTCAATGTAGGAATAACGCGGCGCGATGATCGCCCCGACCAGTGCTGCAAAAAAACCCGTGGTCATAAATAACACGACTTTTGTCCACGCCGTGTTGATACCGGCATGGCGTGCGACGGTTTCATCGTTACCGATTATGCGCAGTGCTAAAGCCAAGTCTGGAGCGATCAATCAGCCAGCCGAGAATAAACACAGCCGTTGCAACCGTCAGCAGCATCCAGTAGATGTGCGCTTCGGTAAAGTCGGTCAGCACATAGAGCCCGCGTGAGCCGAGAAAGTTATTTTGCACCCAGGACACGAGATTTCGAATCATCTCGGCAAGCCCCAGTGTGAAGATAACAAAGTAGACTCCGGACAGCCGCAGCGTTGCGAGGCCAATCAGCGCTGCAAGTATGGTCGCCACCACCGCTGCCACCACCATCATCAACCAGAACGACTGGTTGTAGTCGCTCATGCCAGTCGCCACCAGATAACCACCGATACCAAAGAACGCACCGCTGGCAAGTGATATGTAATGCGTTGGCCCGGAGAACAGCGCCCAGCTGGTCGACAACGCAATGTACATCATGCCGGTTAGTGCAATACTGAGCCAGTAACCATTCGCCACCAGCGGCACGAGTGCGGCAAGCAACACCAGCACCGCTCCAGTAAAGAGCGCCTTAACATCGCGTTGCGTCATGCCTGTGCCCTGCCAAACAACCCTTGCGGTTTAAACAACAGCACCAGCAAAAATATAAAGTACGCAGACACCAGGGTTAAGCCCGGGTCGATCAGTGTGGCAACCGCGGTTTCGACCAGACCGAGTATTAGCGCAGCCACTATGGCACCGCGGATATCACCAACGCCCCCCATGATGACGATGATCAGTGCTTGCATGGTGAAGATCACACCGACTGATGCATCGAGCGTAATGAATGTTGATATCAACACCCCGGCCACCGCCGATACCGCACCACCAATCGCAAATGCCAGTGCCGAAACCTTCAGGACATTGATGTGAACAACGGAGGAATAGCCATGACCACGTTTACCGTTAACCCGCACGGTCGACTGCAGGAGTGGATTGCACACGAAAAGGGTTATTTCAACGCTGTCGGGTTGCAGGACTACGAGCTGACTGCCCACGCACTGCTAACCCGCGATACACCAAAGCAGCAGTACGCCGCCGGCCAGGTTGCAGATAATCGGGCGGGTGCCTACCAGACCTATCAGCACGGCCGGGATGCATCCGTCAGCTGCGCGTGCCACTGGACGGTGAATATGGCCGCGTCTGATCAGCATGGTCGCCTGTGGGGGGAGTGCTATTCAGTAACACCCTGCGCGATCTTTGTGCCGCCGGACTCTGCAGTTCAGACACCGGCAGAGCTGGCTGGCGTGGATATTCATGTGGGTTATCTATCGGGCAGTCACTACACCACAATACAGGCACTCGAACCGTACCTTAAGGCGTCTGATATAAAGCTAAAGTTCGGCGGCAACCCGAGTAACCGAATCGATCAACTTCTCGACGGCGCAGCACCTGCCGCAACGGTGTTCGGGCCGCAGCTATACCTGCTTGAGCAACTGGGATACAAGAAAATCATCGACTGCACGTTTATGGTAGCAGCCATGGTTCCACAGGGCGTCGATCCACAGCAGGTGGCGCAGTACTACCAGGCACTTCAAATGGCACAGGCGGATTTCGACCTCAGCCATCAGCCGTATCTTCATTACTATCTCAATGAATTACCGGAACGGCACGCACAGCTGGTTGATGTGCAGCGCTTCGGGCCAGGAGAAAGACTGGTGTTTGAGCCCTATACCGAGGCGATGTATCAGTCGACACAAGCCTGGATTCGTGAGCGCAATCTGTTCGATGACGCAGCGGATACACAAGACGCAAGGGCAAATATGACCATTGCCGCCGAGCAAAGCCCCTATGACCAAGCCGTATTACGGATGAGCTGATGTCGCGTCTGAGTTGTGCGGGTGTTTCACCGTTACACAAATGGCCAGAGCAATCGCGCTGAGTAATCCAAACCCAAGTACCACCGGATGCGTTGTGCTCCCGAGCTGCGAGCCAATCATCGCGGCTATGGTAATGGCAATGACAGTACTCAGCGAGTTCACCACAGAAGAGGCAGCCCCGGCAATGTGACCCATCGGCTCCATCGCAAGGGAGGTGACATTGCCAAACAAAAACGCAAACGCTGCCATCATCACCGACAGATACAACAGGTGAGCCGGCAACGGTGGCAATGCGCTGTGGTCGCGATACACCAGCAGATAGACAAGCGATGACAGCACCAAAGCAACAATCGCAAACTTCACCAGCACATGAGGCGCAATTCGCATCACCAGCCGCGAATTAGCAAACGACGCAACACCAAACACCGCACCCAGCGAAGCAAATGCCACTGGAAAACGCGCACCCAGTTGATACATACCCTGGAACACCTGTTGCGCGGTACTGAGATACGCAATAAAAGCACCCGCCAGTAAACCAATAACAATCAGATAACGGCACGAAACCGGATGCGACAGTACCGTTACGATTGAGCGCCCTATTTGCGACAACGACAATGGCTGCCGATCATGCGGCGCCAGTGATTCCGGTTGTCGCGACGCAAACCAGATCAGTGTTAACAACGCAAAGATCATCAGCGCGGCAAATATGCTGCGCCAGCCTGCCAGCAGCAGCAAACCCTGTCCAATGAATGGTGCAATCATTGGTATACCGATAAACACCATCATTATTAGCGACAACAGGCGCGCCATCTCATCGCCTTTGAAAGAGTCGCGCACAATGGCAATTGATAACACATAGGGGCCGGCAGCACCGAGCCCCTGCAAAACGCGCCCGGCTAACATCACTGCAAAGCTGTCTGCCAGCAGGCATGCCACTGAACCCAGTCCATACACAATAAAACCGGCTATCACAGGCCTGCGTCTGCCGTAGCGATCTGCGAGAAAACCATAGAACAGTACACCGACGGAGAAACCAAGAAACAATGCGGTGATAACAAACTGTCGATGGTTCTCAACCGTTACCTGTAGATCATCGCCGATCTGTTCAAGCGCTGGCATCATCGCATCGATAGAAAACGCATCGAGTGCAGACATGGCTGCCATCAGCAAAATAAACTCAAGGCGGCCGAGCGGCCGCGTGGGGGCTGTGATCAAATGGGTGGTCTTTATTGTGAGGTGTTTGTACTGCCGCCGGCTATTGCGGCAACAGCATTGATGCAGTGCAGTGTCAGCCTGGCTGTGTCAACCCGGCTGTGTCAACCCGTTTCTGATTGTCCGGAATGATTACCTGATCGGTTTTGCCGACGCCGGCGTGCAAGTAAATTCAGCCCTTCGACAAAGGCCGAAAACGCCATTGCCGCATATACATAACCTTTAGGTACATGGGCGCCAAAGCCCTCTGCAATAAGAATCATACCGATCATCAGCAAAAAGCCCAGCGCCAGCATAACGACGGTCGGGTTGGCATTGACAAAATTAGACAGCGGTGTTGCCGCCAGCAGCATGACCAATACCGCCACGACCACCGCTATGATCATTATCGGCAAGTGCTCAGTCATACCGACAGCGGTCAGGATGCTGTCGACGGAAAACACAATATCGAGCAATAGTATCTGCACGATAATGCTACTGAGGCTCACCTGCACACTGTTCGACTTGTCGCCAAACAGCGTGGGCTCCGGATTCGGATCAACATGATGGTGAATCTCTTTGGTGGCCTTCCACACCAGAAACAATCCGCCGGCAATCAATATAAGATCGCGCCAGGAAAAACTGTGCCCGAGTACGGTAAATACCGGGGCCGTCAGCTTAACAATCCACGCTATGGTGCCGAGCAGCGCCAGACGCAGAACCAGCGCTCCGCCAATACCGAGCCGTCGTGCCATCGGTCGCTGATGCTCCGGCAGCTTATTGGTCAGAATGGCGATAAAAATCAGATTATCGATGCCGAGCACTACCTCCATGACAATCAGTGTGCCGAGTGCCAGCCATACCACCGGGTCGGTGGCGAGTTGCATTAGATAGTCGATTGGCAAAACAGGTTCCTGCGAGCAACAGTGCTCAGCATAGTAGTATGAATCTGGTTGACTAGAAGTTATTCAGGGTAAATTGGATACCCCGTTATCAGCTATGGCAGCGGCGACCCGCTGTGAAAAGGTCGCCGCCGCTATACCACACAGGCATGATCAGCTAACTGACCCGAGCGCCTGATCAATATCTGCAATGATATCGTCGCTGT
>CAYMFQ010000037.1:7030-11728 GCA_964389335.1 uncultured Granulosicoccaceae bacterium | reverse complement strand
GATCAGCTAACTGACCCGAGCGCCTGATCAATATCTGCAATGATATCGTCGCTGTGCTCAATACCAATAGACAGCCGCACCAGGTCTTCTGTGACACCGGAGCTTGCCAGCTCCTCCGGACTCAGTTGCCGATGCGTGGTAGACGCCGGGTGGCACGCCAGTGACTTGGCGTCACCAATGTTAACCAGTCGCGTGATCAGCTGCAGTGCATCAATAAACTGTGTGGCCGCTGCCATTCCACCCTTAACACCAAAGCTCATGACGCCGGAACCCTTGCCACCGGTGTACTTCTGCGCCAGCGCATGATGTGGGCTGGATTCCATACCAGCGTAACGCACCCACGACACACGCGAGTCCTGTGCAAGGTAATTCGCAACAGCGAGGGTGTTATCGCAGATTTTATCCATCCGCAGAGGCAGCGTTTCGAGGCCCTGCATTGTCAGGAAAGAAGTCATTGGCGCAAGCGCCGCGCCCATGTTGCGCAATGGCACTACACGTGCCCGCAGGATATACGGTGGCAAGCCGGTCTCGGTATACACCACACCATGATAAGACACATCCGGTTCATTGAGGCGGCGGAAGCGTTCCTTGTTGGCCACCCAGTCAAAGTTGTTGGAATCGACAATCATGCCACCCACCACAGCACCGTGACCGGCAATATATTTAGTTAACGAATGAACGACGATATCTGCCCCGTGTTCAAACGGTCGACACAGATACGGCGATGGCACCGTGTTATCGACAATAAGCGGTACACCGTGCGAATGAGCAATGTCCGCAATGGCCTGAATATCCACCACGTTACCGGCCGGATTACCAATCGATTCGCAAAACACCGCCTTGGTTTTCGCGTCAATTTTGGCATGGATTTCATCAGGGTTTTCCGGGTCAATAAATCGGGTTTCAATACCCAGTTGCGGAAACGTATGTGCCAGCAGGTTATAGGTGCCACCATACAGCGTTGAGGTACTGACAATATTGTCGCCGGCCTCGGCGATGGTGAGTATGGCGTAGGTTGTCGCTGCCTGACCGGATGACAACGCCAGCGCCGCAGCACCGCCTTCCATATCCGCCACCCGCTGTTCCAGCACATCGTTGGTGGGGTTCATGATCCGCGAATAGATATTGCCCAGCACCTTCAAATCAAACAGGTCAGCGCCATGCTGAGTATCATCAAAGGCAAACGCCGTTGTCTGGTAGATCGGGACTGCGACCGCATTGGTCGTCGGATCCGGTTTATAGCCGGAATGAATCGCTTTGGTTTCGATTTTCACGGTCTTGCTCCATGGGTTAGCAGTGCCAGAGTAAACTACACCGCCTACTAAAACATTAACGTCGCAGGGAAGCAACTCCCCTATAGCGCAGACCTGCCGAGGGCTTTGAGATCATGCCGAGGAGAGGCAGACGGCAACTATGTGTTATCCGCTGCCAATAACGCAGTTTTGCCTTCCGGAAAAGTCACATGGATATCGTCCATCCTGTCGAAACGAGCGCCCATCACATTGTTGACCACAGACAGATCACCGGTGACACGTCGTACTCTGTGGGGACTGGAAAAACAGGTTCGGATCTGGCACGAGAGAGGTTACAAAAAGACCTGACAGCTCGCATCATCGCAGGCCGCACGTCAGAACTGAATATGCCGCCGCATGCTTTAGCTGATTCCATTCATCTGCTAAACAAGCCTTACACAAGGCAGAACGTTGAATCGATAATTTACTCGAGATAGCTCTGCATCAGCCGGTCAAGCACGCCATTGAACATTACATCATCCAAAAAACTGTTCAGCTTCTTATATAACTCAGGCCTCTTGTTGTTTACCGCAAAGCCAAGATCAAACTCGTACATGGATACTTTTGAAAAGGTAAAATCTGAAACCTCCAGCCCCAGTTGCTTTATGTAATGCGGGGAAACCAGAACGTTTCCAAAGTATGCGTCAACTCGCCCCCGGACTAACATGCCGATCGCCTGCTTGTGTTCCTCAACGCGAATATCACGAATGAGCCCGGCTTCGAGCAACTGATCAAACTCCCCGTAACCATATCCACGTATGGCGCTGACCTTTTTTCCATAGAGGTCTTTGGGCTCTTTGTATACAAACTCGTCTTCCTGACGGGTTATCACCACATCCCTGGCTCTGAAAATAGGCCGTGTAAACTTATAGTGCTGCTTTATTTCATCCGACACAAACAGTGGGCTGTTAAACATGACATCGATAGCCTCTCCACGAGCCATCTTTAAATTGGCGCGCTTTCGAGTCAACAGGGTTGACTCACGAGTGTACTCCGGATACCTGCGTTCAAACATATCCAGTAAATCGTACATCGCACCAACGTAATCGGTAGTTTCACCGTTGTTCTTCACGATAAAAAACGGAGCGTATCCATTGGGCCCTGCATGTATGGTGTAGGGCCCCGCGCTTGCAGACTGGCTGACGACCAGTTGGCTTATAGCCAGCGAAACACAGGCGTAAAATCCGACGACGGTAGTACGACAGATTTTTCGTTTGGCCGTGCCAAAGATTTTATGGAATTGTGGAAAACCGAAGCTGCGCACCATAACTCTTTACTCCTGGATTCTGCAGTTGTTCATGTTCAGAACGGCACCGTGTTAAGAACGGCACAAGGTTCAGAACGGCGCCATGCTCGGAACAGCACCATAGCGACGCGGTTCACCGCGTACTGTCCCGAGGGAGCACCAAGGCTCGCATAGTCAACCCGCAACCATAGCATAAAGAACGTTACCGCAGTTCGTGGTCCGCCACACGATGATGACGAGTCCACAGTTCTGCTCCAATGCAATGGCTGAAAACCCTGTGCGCAGGCCACAGGTCTGAACGGCTGAGGTCTGCGTGTCGGGGGCTGTGCTGTGCAGGCTCCTAGAACGGCTTATTGCGTGTCCAGTCAAATGTTCCCTCATCGCGCTCCTGCACTGCCTGTTTCCACCCGGCCTGCTCTGCACGTGCCTTAAAGTTAACACCTTCCGGTGAGTGACGAGTGATACCGTCAAATACCGTGGCCAGCCGCTGCGTTTGGGTTATGGTGGCTTCCATTGCCTGATTCACCACCATCTTCTGCATCGCCAGTTGATTGATTGGCACGGAAGCCATTCGGGCGGCGAGTGATTCCACTTCTGCATCGAGCGTATCTTCCGGTACTGACTTCAACACCAGCCCCATGTCTGCCGCTTCGACACCGGTAATTTTGTCGCCGGTAAACATCATGCGCTTGGCCTTTTCCGGACCCAGCCTGTACACCCACATCGCAGTCGTCGGGCAGCCCCACACACGCGTCGGCATGTAACCGATGCGGGCGGTATCTGCCATCACTACCAAGTCAGCACACAGTGCGATGTCTGAACCACCGGCCACCGCATAGCCATGTACCTTGCAGATCACAGGTTTCATAGCTCTGAACAATGACATAAACGCCTGGGTATTGGCCCACATGAATTGATAGTCCTGCATCGGGTCCCACGGCATCTCCTGCATCACCGTGTTATCTGAAGAGCCCTCCGCGTAGTAAGCCAGATCGTAGCCGGCACAAAACGCCTTGCCTGCCCCCGAAAGCACCATTACATGAATGTCGCGATCAGCATCGGCACGTGCCACGGCATCGGCAAGCTCGTGCGGCATGTTATCTTCAATCGCGTTCATGACATCGGGTCGGTTCAATGTAATGCGACCAATACGGCCATCTTTTTCATACAGAACGGTTGCCATGCTGTCTCCACTGCGCTGTCCGCAGTTTGTTGTAGTACAGCGACGATGGTGACATTGACGGCACACCGCGACAACCACACACTGTCGAACGGACAGGCTATTGTTGCGCCTGATAAGTGACTCAGCTGCCAAGCGGGGAAATACAATGACCGTTCGAATAGAAAAAAACGATACTGTCTGGACCATCATCCATTCACGCCCTGAGGCGCGCGGCGCGATGGATCCGGACAGCGCCCGCGCGCTGCACGATGCGTTTGTGCAGTTTGATGCGGACGAGCACGCGTGTGTTGCCGTGTTCTGGGGCGAAGGCGGTGCCTTCTGCGCCGGCTGGGACCTAAAGCATGCTGCATCACTGGCAGACGCCAGCGCACTGGACGCATACGAATTTACCGATACCGATGAACACAGCCTGGCAGCGATGGGTCCGAGCCGGCTTGAGTTATCGAAGCCGGTGATAGCGGCAATAGCGGGGCCAGCTGTGGCCGGCGGGATGGAATTGGCACTGTGGGCAGACCTGCGTGTCATGGAAGAGTCTGCCTTTATGGGCGTTTATTGTCGTCGCTGGGGTATCCCGCTGATCGACGGCGGCACCGTGCGGCTGCCACGCATGGTCGGCGAGGGTCGCGCCATGGATCTGATACTGACCGGCAGACGTGTCGATGCTCAGGAGGCATTGCGAATTGGCCTGTGTGAATATGTGGTTGCCGATGGCGATGCCAGGCGCAAGGCAGAGCAGCTGGCCGGCCATATTGCCTCATTCCCGCAAAGTTGTATGCGCGCCGACAGAGCATCAGCCAGAGCCCAGCATGGTTTGACCGAGCGCAACGCACTGCGACAGGAATGGCTGCAAAGTAAAGCCGAGGTCACCACCGGCATTCAGGGGGCGATGCGCTTTGCACGTGGCGAAGGCCGCAGTGGCGACGGCGTCTAAACAGGGAAAACGCCCGGGAAAAACGCATGGCCGAAACAATGGCTTC
>CAYMFQ010000037.1:0-6930 GCA_964389335.1 uncultured Granulosicoccaceae bacterium | reverse complement strand
GGCGTCTAAACAGGGAAAACGCCCGGGAAAAACGCATGGCCGAAACAATGGCTTCGACGATACGCCACGGTGCGATCAGGCAACTGCAGACGCTGCCGAGATCGATACGCACAACAGCGCGGGGGTCAGCGCCCTGCAGCGCTCACGCGAAAGCGAGTCCGACGCCATGACGCAATTGCTGCTGCAGTCATTATCAGCAAATACAGGCAGGACAAAGTAAGCGTTCTATGTTGAAATAATCGTTTGCTCAGAACCCGGAATCAGCACCATGACCCAATCAGTTTCGCTGGAAATGCGAGATAACATCGCCATTGTCTGGATTGACAATCCTCCGGTGAATGCACTGTCACACCATGTGCGTTCCGGCATCGTTGAAAAGCTAAAAGAGGCGACAGACGCAGGTGCCAGCGCTGCGATAGTGGCCGGGCGCGGCGGCACCTTTATCGCCGGTGCCGACATACGCGAGTTTGGCAAACCACCCATTGAGCCGATGCTGCCCGAGGTATGCAACATCATTGAGGCCACTACAATTCCGGTCATCGCAGTCATTGAAGGCAACACCCTTGGCGGCGGACTGGAAACTGCGCTCGGCTGTCACTACCGCGTTGCCACCGACCACGCCAAAGTGGGCTTACCGGAAGTCAGCCTCGGTATCCTGCCCGGCGCCGCCGGCACACAGCGCGGCCCGCGAGCCATTAAGGATCCGCTCGAGTCAGTCAGGTTTGTCTCTTCCGGCAGGCCCGTCAGCGGAAAGCAGGCCATGGCGATGGGTCTGGTTGATCGCACCGCAGACGACCCGCTGGCCGCAGCCATCGAACTGGCCGGTGAAGTGACAGGCGTTGATCTGGATACACGCCGTCTGTCCAAGGTACAGCTGCCATGGAACGACGACATTGATAAACAGTTTGAAGAAGCGTTTGCCCAGGTGGCAAAGCAGGCCAAAGGCGCCATTGCCCCGCTGAAGGCCGCAGAGTGCGTACGCGATGCCTTTAAGCTTGAGTTTGACGATGGCCTGAAGCGTGAGCGCGAATCGTTTATGGAACTGGTGCAGTCAGATCAGTCCAAAGCGCTGCGACACATCTTCTTTGCCGAGCGCGCCGCTGCAAAGGCACCAAAGGGTATCACCGGCACTCCGCGCGATATTAAAAAGGTGGGCGTTATCGGTGCCGGTACCATGGGTGGCGGCATCTCCATGACCTATATCGAAGCAGGTTTCCCGGTGGTGCTGCTGGAAATGTCGGATGAAGCGCTCGACCGCGGCCTCGCCACCATTGAAAAAAACTGGATGCGCGGTGTAAAGAGCGGTCGCACGACCGAGGAACAGGTAATGGAACGCATGAGTCGCTACACGCGTACCACATCCTACGATGACCTGGCCGACTGCGACCTGATCATCGAAGCCGTGTTTGAAACCATGCAGGTCAAGCGCGATGTATTTGGCAAGCTCGACAAGATCGCCAAGCCGACCGCCATACTTGCATCCAACACGTCTTATTTAAACGTTGATGAGATTGCCGCTGAAACCTCGCGTCCTGAGAACGTACTCGGCATGCACTATTTTTCGCCGGCCAACATCATGAAGCTGCTTGAAATTGTACACGCCGACAAAACCGCCGACGACGTGCTGGTGACCATTCTCGACATCGCCAAAAAGACGCGCAAGCAACCGGTGATCAGCGGTGTTGGCCATGGCTTTATCGGCAATCGCATGCTGACACCTTATATTAGACAGGCGAATCTGCTGGTGCTTGAAGGCGCGAGCCCGGAACAGGTCGACAAGGCGCTGACTGACTTTGGCTGGGCCATGGGTGTGTTTGCGGTCAGTGATCTGGCCGGACTGGATATCGGTTACAAGTCACGCGCTGATCAAAACCTCAGTGAAGCTGAAGCCAACATCTATACGGTTGCAGACCGCCTGGTCGAAGCCGGTCACCTGGGGCAAAAATCAGGCTCCGGCTTTTACAGCTACGACCCGGAAACACGGGCGCGTACTCCCAACCCTGAAGCCATGCGCATCCTCGATGAAGTGCGCGCTGAACGCGGCATCAATACCAGAGACATCAGCGACGAAGAGATCATCGAGCGCACACAGTATGCCCTTGCCAATGAAGGTGCGCATGTACTGGGTGAAGGTGTTGCGCGCAGTGCCGGTGACATCGATGTGGTATACAACTATGGCTACGGTTATCCACGCTGGCGCGGCGGCCCGATGAAATACATTGAAACGGTCGGCCTGGATGCGGTGGCAGATAAAATAAAATCGTTCACTGACGGCCCTGGTGGTGTGCACTGGCAGCCATCAGACTATTTGCAGAAGGTGGCCGCCAGTGGCGACAGCTTTGCCGACCACGAGAAAAAGTAACTGACGCTGTCCGCTGTGCCTGGCTGATCAGGCACAGTGCAGCACGCTAACATTTAAACCCCGACAACATAACTGGTGACAGGACAATGAAACCCGAAAGAGATCTGGAAAAAGCCTATAGCGATAAGGAATTCTGCGAAAAGCTCCGACGCCTGGCCGATTGCATCGAAGCCGGCGAGCAGTTTGAAATTCAAATTGCCGGGGAACGCATTTATGTCCCGGTGCGCGCAAAGTTCACCATCGAACACGAGCGCTCTGACGACGAAGAAGAAATTGAATTTCAGATCAAGTGGTCACTGTAGACCCGTCAGCACTACCGCTCTCACGCTACTCTATTAACGTTATTTAGGAAACTCGATGGGCAAAGAAACGAAAACCGTCGTTTTTGATCGCAACCCGGGTCGCAACGCGCAGACCTATGGCATCGCACGTGAACTCGGCACCGACATGGAGCTGATTCATGAGCCGTCTGTCGGTGTCATTGGCACCAAGGGTGACAGTCAGTGCTACCTGGGTGTGCAGCGCAAGGTTGAAGCCATTCACGATCATCTGCTGCAAAGCCTTGGCCGCGGCGAAGGCAAGATGCCACTGCGACTGGTACAGCCCGAATATACCGTGGCCACGTCAGACGGTATGCGTAATGGCACACGCGAGATGCGCTATTCACTGATCGGACGCGAAGTCACACACGACACCGTGTGCGAGCACTTAAGTGCAAGCGGCCTTGAGGGCACCATTGCCGTTGTTGCATGTGACAAGCCACCGGTTGGCACACTGGCTGGTATTCTGGAACACAATCGCCCGGCAATCATCATGTCTGACGGGCCAATACGCCCTGGTGTGGATTCAGAAACCAACGAGCCTATCGATATCATCACCGGCTTTCAGGTGGCAGCGCACCCCGATGAAGACTACAAAAAGCGCATCGCCTGCGAGGCCTGCCCTGGCTACGGCAGTTGCGGTGGCATGTTTACCTACAACACCATGCAGACATTCATCGGTGTTATCGGCATGCAGCCACTGCACATGGTCGCACCGCCGTCGGACGATCCACGTCGCCTGAACGAATTTCCACAGCAGCTGGTGGACTATCTGAAGGGCATGATTGAACGCGGTCACACACCGCGCGATATTGTCAGCCGCGACGCAATCCGCAATGCAGTTATTGTGGCGATGGCAGTCGGTGGCTCAACCAATGTACTGTTGCATGCACCGGAAATTGCCCGTGCCGCCGGCTTCAAAAGTTTTGCTGACGACATCATGTCGCCGGAAGAGTTTAATCATCTGTCACAGCATGTAGTGCCGGTACTGACCGACGCACGCCCGTATGGTGCCTACTCCATGGTCGACATCGATGAAAAAGGCGGTGTACAGGTTATTGTCAAGGCACTGCTGGATGCAGGCCTGCTGTACGGCGACACATTAACCTGCACCGGTGAAACCATGGCCGAACAGGTCGCAAGGCTTAACACTGCCGACCCGGACGGCACGGTTATCTACCCGGTCGACAAACCCTACAAGCCAACCGGTGGTTTGCGCGTACTTGGCGGCAACCTGTCACCGGAATACAGCGCCGTACTGAAACTTGCCGGCGTCGAAGGTGGTCTTGAAGACAACCGTTTTGTTGGACGAGCGCGCATCTTTAACGGTGAGCAAAGTCTGCTTGACACACTCGAGACAAAGCCTGACAGCTTTCAAAACCACGATATGGTGATTGTCCGTTACGAGGGGCCAAGTGGCGCACCCGGCATGCCGGAAATGCTCGACTCAACCTCACGCATTACTACTCTATGCCGCGAGCGCGAGATTGTTGTCGGGCTAATGACTGACGCCAGATTTTCAGGTGGATCGGTTGGCCTGGTAATCGGACACGTGGGACCCGAAGCAGCGCTTGGCGGTCCGATCGCTTTTGTTGAAGACGGCGACGAAATCATCGTCGACCTCAACATTAACGAGCTCAACTGTACTGCGCTGGATGATGCTTCCGTGCTGCAGGCACGCAAGGCGAAGTGGGATCAGGAGATTGCCGCTAACAATGGCATTCATCCGCTGTGCGGCGCCGTCGATACCCGGTTACTGAATCGCATGCGACGCTCCGCCGTATCGGCCGTCTACGGCGCCGGCATGCACCCTGACCGGGAGTTGTGGGTACCGCAGCCACGCGAGCCCGAAATGACCGGCTTCGTACCACAAAACAAGTACCGTCAGTAACACAGGTCAGGTACTTTTACAGCCTGCACACCGTGGTGTTGTGCAGGCTGTTTGCACCAGCGTAAAGAAACGCCCGTTAGCTGCCGACAACCACTGAACAGCGCCAGTTTACATTTTGAATTATCACCTGCAGCGGACGCAGGGATCTACATGGGCAGGAAGCCATGCGGCAATTCTTCATCGCACGACAACCAATACTGGATGGCGCCGGCGATACCGTAGCCTACGAGCTGCTTTTTCGATCGAGTGACCACAACGCCTACGACCCTAAAGTCGATGGCGACGCAGCCACTTCACAGGTTCTGATTAACGCGGTACAGGAACTTGGACTCAATAAAATTGTTGGTCGCAAGCTGGCGTTCGTCAACCTGACCAATCGATTTCTTGAACAGCCCGAACTGGTTGAACACCTGCCCAGGGAACGCGTGGTACTGGAGGTACTCGAAACCATTGATGTGAATCCGCGGGTCATTGACGGCATAAAATCACTTAAAGCCTCGCAGTACCGGATAGCACTTGACGACTTTCAGGATACCGAGGAATTTGCTGTACTCAAACCGCTTGCCTGCCTGATCAAGTACGATATTTCGCAGTACACCATAGACGAGTTGTGTGAGATTGCCGGTAACAAGCCCAATGGTGTCAGACTGTTAGCCGAACGCGTCGAAACGCTTGAGCAGTTTAACGTTCTGCAACGGGCAGGTTTTGATCTGTTTCAGGGCTATTATTTTTCCAAACCGGAAATCTTGTCGGGTAAAAAAATCCCTTCCAGCAAGGGCCTTTTATTACACCTGCTGTCGCAGATCAACAATACCGCAATATCGCTCGAGGAGATCTCAACCCTGCTGGCCCGCGATGTATCACTCAGTGTCAGAGCGCTGAAGTATGTTAACTCGCCACTCAACGGGTTACTGCAGGAGGTAACTTCGGTCAAACAGGCGGCTGTGCTATTGGGGCGCGACACCATTCGTCAATGGGTAACTCTGCTGCTGGTCGCGGACATCAACGACAAACCGGTAGAACTGGTACACATGGCACTGACGCGCGCCCGATTTTGTCAGCTGTGTGCGCAGAAGCAAGCAAATATCAATGAACACATTTGCTTTACAGCCGGATTGCTGTCACTGGTGGATGCCATGATGGACATCGAACTTGAGCAGGTACTCGACAATATATCCGCCACCCAGGAACTGCGCGATATTCTGCTAAACCAAACCGGGCCCGAAGGTGAGCTGCTGCAGACTGTCTATTGCATTGAAAACGCGCTGGCCGCGCCGCCTGATTTTGAATTAACAGAAGCAATGAACGACACCTACTACGAAGCACTGGACTGGGCAGAACAGGCAAGTGGACTGATCGGACACTAGGAGAACCCAACTCGGGCTATCCACCTTCACGTTCAATTTAAAGCGGATTAAACGAGGTAAAGCAAGAGCATTGTTCAGTGGTTTAACTCGCTTTCTGAGCCACGTTGCTTTCAGCAGACGAACATCGTTGAGTCCAGAAATCAGAGCCTTGGAAATTCACCAAATGAAAGTCTGCGTTATACTGGCATTGTCGATTCACACGGACACTGCCTGCGATGAAAAAATATATGGTTATCGAGCACTTTGGCGAAGGCAAGCTCGACGCGGTCTACGAGCGCTTTCACAGCAAGGGGCGCATGTTGCCGGACGGGCTGCACTTTATCGAAAGCTGGTTATCCGATGATGGTTTACGCTGCTTTCAATTGATGGAAACTGCCACCCCTTCACTCTTCGTCGAATGGGAAAAGCACTGGTCAGACCTGGCGCGGTTTGAAATTGTAGAGTTGCGCGAGAGACCAGCCGCCAACTAATCACCTCTACTTTGCTGCCCGCCGTGGCAACCACAGGCCAGCTACACGAGCCCGGCAACAACACTTGACAGTAGTTAACATTCGGCGTGAACTCACTCACGCTTCGCTGCAACTCGTTAAACAATGATACAGAAACCGGAGATTGTGTTTTTTCCTGTTATGCTTTCTGTACGTTGTCTCCACAGCGCAATAAGAAATCACTAAATAAGAAATTATTGAAGTGAGCAGGCGGGTCCGAGTGTTGATTGAGTTGGTTTGCGTTACGCTTTGATGTTTAAAGCAGCAGGTAGGCAGTGTAGTACCTAGTCTAGAGAAGACTCAGTACGGCAGTTGCAGTAAAAAAGGACGCTTCGGCGTCCTTTTTTTTATTGCACAACGATGGACTTCGTCGCCAATGCATTGCCACCTGCCTGCATATAGCGCAATTCATATTCACCCGCACGCGACGGCATCAACAGCATGACCGAGGATTGTGTGCGAATAAAGCGACGGTTTATTGCACTCGATAAGGGTGCGTCCT
>CAYMFQ010000036.1:37460-38769 GCA_964389335.1 uncultured Granulosicoccaceae bacterium | reverse complement strand
AAAATTAACATTCTCAACTCCCTGTTGCGTGTGGATGGAAAATTCCTAACCGACATTTGTCGGTGCGTCTTGCAACGCCACGCGGAATATATAGCGTTCATTCGCCAGGCGATAGCGGGCTTCGCCGGTTGCTACAATTAATCACAGTTACATTAAATACAGTGCTTGCTGCAACTGAATTAAAAAAATTTAGTTATAGACTAGTCAATGGTTTGTGCGCTAATGGGCAGAGTTGGGGAGACACAGCTCGGCCGCATCCACAGGTTTTTGTGAAATGTACAGGGTGTAAACGCTTACAGCGGAAGGCAGGGTAATGCTTGTCCGCTGTTCTGTCGTTAGAGCGGTGCCGGAACTGGCGTCAATTTTTGGAAAGCCTGCACAAAGTTAAGTGCGATGTGCGGCTCGCTACTGAATAGTCAGCGCTGGTTGGGATATATCGTCACTGTCGGATCCTTCGCGAAAGTGTTGGGTTACAGGTCAAAAGCAGACGGTGTGGGCAGTGGTATTCCGCTGGGTATACCCGGCGGAGTTTGCCTCGCAACATGACCACTGTCTCACCGATAGGCCATGTCAGCCTAGGCCATTTCTTCCTCATCCACAGGATCAAGAAGTGACTTGCCACAATGTGGACACTCTGTCAATTGAACGGATGGGTTAGCGTTGCCGGAAGAAGTCTTAACAACTTCGGCGGCTTGCCAGCCTTTGTCTCCACTTACCTTGAGAAATTCTACACGATCGCCTTCTGCGAGAGACTTATAGTCTTCGGGGTTGCCCGATAGTATTGAGCGATAGTGAACAAAACACTCGTCCTGTTCGGGGTCATCAAGAATAAACCCGTACCCTTTTGAGTTATTAAACCACTTTACTGTGCCAGTTGTTTTCATGAGTTCTCTACTCCTACCACATTAACCACCAAAATGACGTTTGTGAGACGCGAACCATATAGCCAGATATTTTTAATTCAACACCTCGGTACCAATCATTGATCCGAAATGGGTGGCCGCACTTCGTTGATCCAGGATTCACATCCTGAGGTTGAAGTGTACTAGACGCTTTGGTCGACGGGAACCACGATTCGTCTGAATATTTTCAATGAATCACAGTATCCAGACAGTATCCAGGATGTCCGGCGACAGGCGTTACAATTTGCCGGCGATATTCATTCGACGTTCAGTTTAAGAAGCACATTTATTAAAACAACGTCAGTTATCCATGGAGTGCTGATATACGTTGCAATTTTGCCACGCACAGGCGCATGAACAGAAAAAGAACAGCAATCCGATTGCCGGCAGAAAAGTAGTTGTGATGT
>CAYMFQ010000036.1:35026-37360 GCA_964389335.1 uncultured Granulosicoccaceae bacterium | reverse complement strand
TTGTAATAGTTGGTATTGAATTAGAGGTCTAGTCATTCCATTGGGTTATTTAATTAAATTAATAACCTGGATGCTTAACGTGAACAGTAGCGGGGAAGTGATGTGACTATTGAGGTTGCTGTTATGCTGGATACCATAGCGATGGATATCGTAGCGCTGTATAAAAGATCAGCTGATCAATTTACAGGCACTGTAGTGACCCTGCAGTGCATTCCGGCAAGGTCGCTTACAGATGCCTGTGCTATACGATGACTAGAAGTTGTCTTTGCGTTTTCTTATCTCCGCAAATACTTCAGCGTCTGAATTCGATTGCATGCTTAAATGATTGCGAATGGTTTCATCCTGCGCACGCAAAAAGGGATTGGTCGCGAGTTCATCCATCAAAAGCGAAGGCACGGTAGCTTCGTTTTTATCACGCAGCGCTTTAAATTGTTCAATACGTTTTTGCAGCGCCGTGTTATCAGGATCGATGGTAGCGGCAAATGCAGCATTGGCGAGCGTATATTCATGGGCGCTGTACACCATTGTATCTGACGGTAGCTTCATTAACTTCTGCAGGCTGTTCCACATCATGTTTGCATCGCCCTCAAAGACTCTGCCACATCCCAGTGTGAATAAGGTATCACCGGTGAAGACCACTTTTTCCGAGGCGATGTAGTAGTTCATCATGTCGAGTGTGTGACCAGGTGTGTGTATAACCTGAATTTCTGTATCGGCAATTGACAGCTTATCACCGTCAGTTACGCGTTGATCCAGACCTGCAATATCGCTCTGCGTGCCGGGACCGATCACAGTGCAGCCGGTAGTTTTTTTAACCTCATCAAGACCCGCTATATGATCCGCGTGGTGATGCGTGACCAGCAGGTGTGACAGTGTCCAGCCGGTTGTGTTGAGTGCATCGAGCAGCGCGCCTGCATCTCCCACATCTATCGCAATCGTCTCACCGCTGTTGCGGCTGTGCATCAGTACCCCATAGTTATCTGACATATAGCTGTACTGGTGATAGTCGAAGCCGGACATGTTTCTGTTCCTCTGTTGTTCAGTAATTGATGTTTAGTAATTGATGTTTATTAATTGAGTGTCACAAGTGACGAGCGTCATCGGACTTATGTGCAGGTTATCTGCAGTACTCTACACGGGTATTGAATGCATCGGGCCGATTAATAACGGTATGTCGCCGGAGAGTTGTATGGCGGACGGGACTTGGCGGATCAGTCGTGCTGGCAGACGCGTTGAAAGCGCCGGCCGATACCGGTCAGTAATTCATAGCCAATTGTGCCGGCGGCACGGGCTGCATCGTCCAGTGCGATAGTGTCGCCTACGTACTCGACTGGAGCGCCTTCGTAAAGCAGGTGTTCCGGTACCTTAGACACATCGATAGTGGTGACATCCATCGACACCCTGCCGACGATGGCGCAGCGGTGACCGGCAATTGCCATTTGGCCGTTGTTCGACAATGAGCGCATAACGCCATCGGCGTAACCTGCAGCCACCAGCGCATGGCGCGCGTCGCGAGGGGTGGTATAGCTTGCGCCATAGCCAATGTGTTCTCCGGCGGCGGCGTTAACCACCTGCAGTAGCGGTGCTTCGAGCACTACCGCAGGTTCCATCGGGTTGGTTTGTCCGGGTGTTGGATTGCCACCATAGATGGCGATACCCGGACGCACCAGATCGAGGTGGAATTCGGCGTTGCGAAAAATGCCGGCCGAATTGGCAATGGAAGCGCGCGTTTGCGGCAATTGTTGCAGCGCTCGTTTAAAGCGCTGCAGCTGATCCTCTGGCTGTTGACTGTCCGCATCGTCCGCGCTGGCCAGGTGCGTGATGATGTGACGCAATTGCAGACCTTCGAGACGGTGCGGCTCTGCTAACAATTGCTTTAACTCATTGGAGGGCAGACCGGTTCGATGCATGCCACTGTCAATGTGCAGCCCGGCCGGCAGTGCCCTGCCGAGTTTTCGCGTCAGCAGCTGCCAGGACTGCAATTGCCGCAGGCTAAGTAGTACCGGCACCAGCTCGTTTTCGATCATGTCTGCCTCGGTACCTGGCATCAGCCCGTTCAGCACATGGATCTCGGCGTGGGGTAGTGCCGCTCGCAACTCTATGCCTTCGTCTGGCTGGGCAACAAAAAACTCGCGACAACCGGCACGCCACAACGCCTGGCCAACCGCCACTGCGCCGAGTCCATAGCCGTTGCCTTTTACTGCCACGGCAACGTCGCTGGACGGTACGTGCTGAACGACTTTTCGGTAGTTTCGCTGCAGTGCGGCAAGCCGGATGGTGGCCCGCGAGCGAGTGAGTTGTTGCGTGGTGCCCGCCGTGCCTGTGAACCCGGAG
>CAYMFQ010000036.1:31957-34926 GCA_964389335.1 uncultured Granulosicoccaceae bacterium | reverse complement strand
GGTCGATGCGTGAGTCGTTGCGGTGTCCGGGGGCGCCATGCGTACGCGGACTGTCAGCAGCAGATCGGGTCGGTGAAACCCGGGGGGCGAGAGTCACGTCCAACGATTAGCGCTCCTGTGTTTATTGTCCGGGTTTATGCCATGCCCGCTTCAAACATGCCGCTCTGCAGTGAATTCGGCGTAACCGGCGGGAATGGTTCTGTCAAACCAGGGTCGGCGATTGTGGCATTATATCGCACGGAAGCGCTGCAGGATTTCCGCACGCTGTGTCTATCATTGCAGCTCGTCAAGTTTAAGCGTGTTGCGCTTACACACACCCGCAGTTTCATAACCCAGTAAAAACAACGATCGGGAGATCAGTTATGTCTATAAAAAGAATTCAAAGCGGCGAGCGGATGAGTCAGGCCGTGGTGTACAACGGCATCGTTAACACAGCGGGGCAGGTGGCTCAGAACGCTCGTGGTGAAAGCGTCACTGCACAAACCAGGGATATCCTTGCCGCAATTGATGGCCTGCTTAAGGAAGCGGGTACGGATAAATCTTCACTGCTTACTGCAACCATTTGGCTGTCAGACATAGGTGATTTCGCAGAGATGAACAGTGTCTGGGATGCGTGGGTTTCACCAGGCAACGCGCCCACACGCGCCTGCGTCGAATCGCGGCTGGCCTCACCGGATTTTACGGTAGAAATAGCGGTAACCGCGGCAGTCTAGGTTTAGCAATATGAGTTGGGAGTTGCACGAGCATTTACCCTTCAGCACCGATGCCGGCACTGGATCGGTGGCGCGTATCGGTGTGCTGGTGCTGGCTTCTGATTTCACCATTGACCGTGAGTTTCGGCAGATCTTCGTGCAGCCGGAGGTCGATTATTACACCGCGCGTGTCGAGAATTCGATGCAGATTACACCGGCGACGCTGGCTGCGATGGAGACCCGCATCCCCACCGCCCTGAAGCTGATTTTGCCCGGTGAAAAGCTCGATGTGGTCGCCTATGGCTGCACCTCTGCGACTACGGTGCTCGGTGAGTCTGTCGTGCAGCAGCGCATACACGAGGTACAGCCGGATGCAAAGGTGACCACGCCGATCACCGCCGCGTTTGCTGCGTTTCGAGCACTCGGTGCAAAACGCATTGCGGTGCTGACACCGTACCGCAGTGATGTAAACACCGCCGTGCGCGAATACCTGCTGGGCGGCGGCTTTGAGGTTCCGGTGTTCGGTTCTTTTAACGAGGAAATGGATCCGGTGGTTGCCCGTATCGACGAGCAAAGTATTGCCAGCGGCATCGACCGGTTGCTCGAATCGGCCAGTGTCGACATGGTTTTTGTGTCATGTACCAGTGTCAGGCTGGCAGGCTCGGTGGCAGCGCTTGAGCGTCGCACCGGGTTGCCGGTCACGTCATCAAACCTTGCGATGGCATGGCATAGCTTAAGATTGTGTGGTGTGCGGGACGCGATGCCGCAGTGGGGCAGTCTGTTTGAAAAGCAGCTTGCCGCCTGATGTGTGCTTTACATTGGCTGTGGCGAGCAAACTGGTCCGCCTGCGTATCTACGTATTGCGTCGTGTTGAACCAGAGGTCCCGCGCAGGGTCGATAACTGTACGACAACAGCGTTATATACCGTGTGACTGAATTAATTGAACTGCAAACGGGCCAGGTTTCGTTCCTTAGCGGATTGCTGGCCGGCTTCTCGCTGACCATAGCGGCCAATGTTGTGCAGCTGGATATGCGGCGTGTGATGCCGCGTGTTTGCCTGACGCTGCTGGTGCTGTCTGGCCTGCTGTTTCTGATCGCGCTGTATGTCGATGTGCGATTAACCATAGAGCTGGCCGGTATTACCAATCTGTCCGAGCCTGCCGCCCTCAAACTCGCCTCCATTCGCTACATCGGCACCCACTGTGCGACCCTTGCGTACGTGGTGTTTATTGTGGCCGTCGGGTCGCTCGGCTGGCTCGCCAGCGCAGGCGTTGGTATCGTCAGTTCGATACTGGCAGCAGGTGCCCTCGGCGTGCTCGGTTTTGTGTGGCTGGAAGTGGCGGCGATTCAGACTTTGACAAGTATGGGTTGACATGGCATCTATTGGCTTTAATCACAGCCCTGGCAGGTCGATACAGACAACGAAGGCGTGATTTGTGTAATTGATCCTATTGCAACTCATTTACACACCCACAGATTAGTAATACAGTAGCCGCTTGCCGTGTTTGGAGCGGCAAAACGTTCTCGGGGCGGGGTGAAATTCCCCACCGGCGGTGATGGCAGCAATGCCTCAGCCCGCGAGCGCACAGCAATCGGTGTCCTACAGGGCGCGAGCGTTGTGGTCAGCAGATTCGGTGTGATTCCGAAGCCGACGGTAATGTTTGAATGGCGTGCGCGCCTGCCAAACTGAAAGTCCGGATAAGAGAGAGCGGGGTTCAACCGTCGCATATCGTGGCGGCCCGTGCGCCCTGATTCTGGTAACCACCTGGAGATAACCATGAATCAGCCCAGTACCAACAGCGCCGTTACACAACTTGGCGCCGACCTTTCCCAATCTCGCGTTGCCTACATAGAGGCAAGCTGGCACCACGATATCGTCAGTCAGGCGCGTTCCACATTCACTGAAAAAGTAGCCGAGCGCGGCATCAGCAATATTGATGTATTCGCAGTGCCAGGCAGCCTTGAAATTCCGCTGCAGGCCAAGCTTTTGGCAAAAACCGGCGACTACGATGTTATCGTCGCAGCCGGTCTTATTGTCGACGGAGGCATCTACCGGCACGATTTTGTTGCCCGCACCGTGCTCGACGCGATGATGCAGGTTTCGCTGGACAGTGAAGTGCCTGTGCTGTCAGTCGTTTTAACTCCTCATCATTTCCACGATGGTGCCGAGCACCACGACTTCTTCTTTAACCACTTCCTGAAAAAGGGTGAAGAAGCCGGCAATGCCTGCATCATGACGCTCGATAATATGCAGTCACTAAAAGTAGCTAGCACTGG
>CAYMFQ010000036.1:30696-31857 GCA_964389335.1 uncultured Granulosicoccaceae bacterium | reverse complement strand
GACGAAAAGAAAGCTTTCAAGGATTGGTTTGATAAAGATGCCGCCGCTGCAATGGCCGCACAAATGGCATCGGCCTGGCCTGGCTTTGATCGGCGTCGCTTCTGCCGTTTGGCGCTGGTGGATATCGACAAGCTGGAATTCAATCAGCGCGTTGGACAGTTTTCTGCGGCACTTGCCCAGGTGCTGCCTGCTGACTATCACGAAGCGATAAAGATCATAATCGATAGTTTGCCGCCACCACTCCCTGACTGTGAGGCGGTTACGGATGGCTGGCTGCAATGGCCTGTGGGTCAGTTCATTGCCGACCACGGCATTGATCACTTCGAGCCATCAATGACTGCTATGCAGGAACTTACGCGACGCTTCAGTGCAGAGTTTGCTGTGCGACCATTTATGGAAAGATACCCTGATGAAACGCTAGAGCGACTGCAGTCACTGACAGGTCATGAATGTCCGCATGTCAGGCGCTGGTGTTCAGAGGGGACACGCACACGACTGCCCTGGGGTCGCAGACTTACCGGTTTAATAAAAGACCCGGCGCCCGTATGGCCGATACTTGAGGCGCTGAAAGATGACCCTGAACTGTACGTGCGCCGTTCAGTAGCCAACAATCTAAACGATTTATCAAAAGACCATCCGGAGTCTGTTCTGGATCTTGTAAGGCGCTGGTCCGACGGTGCTTCTGACGAACGACAATGGGTGGTTAAACATGCGCTGCGTGGTCTTGTTAAACAGGGCAATGCGGATGCACTCGCGATTGTCGGGTATGCGAAGCCTGTAAAGCTCGAGGCAACCCTGAAGGTGACACCGAAAAAGATAGTACTCGGTGAGTCGGTGCAGTTGCAGGTGGAACTGTACAACGATAGTCGTAAAGCGCAGTCGCTGTTGGTTGACTATGTAGTGCACTATGTCAGGAAGGGCGGCGTTAGCAAGGGCGGTGTTCAAAAGGATGGTGCCAACAGCGGTAAAGGCAAAGTCACTGGTGAAAAAGTATTTAAGTGGAAAACACTGACGCTAAAGCCACAGCAGCGTATTGAACTGACAAAGAAACATCCGATGCGCGCGACCACGATTCGAGCGTTGTACGCTGGCACGCATCAGGTAGAGTTGCAAATTAATGGCTATCGTATGGGGGCTGATACCTTTCAGTTTTCAGTGCCC
>CAYMFQ010000036.1:16714-30596 GCA_964389335.1 uncultured Granulosicoccaceae bacterium | reverse complement strand
GTTACAGGTTCAGTTGTTTTGAGTTCTTAGCGTTGCGGAACACCAGTGGTTTTGCATCACTGGTGGTATTTGCACTGCGATTGATCGCCTCATCAACCAGGTGTCGCTGTGGTGATTTATCACACACCGGATCAGTCGCCGAGGCATCGCCAGTAAGCATAAAAGCCTGACAGCGACAGCCACCGAAATCTTTTTCTTTCTCCGGGCACGAACGACAGGGCTCCTGCATCCAGTCAAAGCCGCGAAACTTTGCAAATGCATCGGACTGTTGCCAGATGTCGGCAATGCTCATGTCTTTGGCGTTGGGAAATTGTATGCCGGGCAACTGACGGGCGGAGTGACAGGGCAGAGCGGTGCCATCCGGAGTTACCAGTAAAAACAGATTGCCCCAGCCGTTCATGCATGGCTTGGGTCTGTTTTCATAGTAGTCAGGTACGACGTAGAAGATCTTCATGGCATCGTTGATATGCTGATCGCGAAAGCGGTTAACCGCCGCTTCTGCGGACTGAAGTTGTTCACGCGTTGGCATCAGTACATCGCGGTTAATAAACGCCCAGCCATAGTATTGTGTGGTTGCAAGTTCCACATAGTCGGCTTCGAGTTGTGTGGCGAGCTGAAGTATGTCGTCGACCTGGTCGATGTTCTCACGATGGGTAACAAAGCACAGCACCATTGGAAAGCCGTTACTTTTTACCGCTCGGGCCATTTCAAGTTTGTGTTCGAACGAGTCAGTGCCGGCAATCCAGTTATTCAGTTCACTGGAGCTGGCCTGAAAACTCACTTGTATATGATCGAGCCCGGCTTCTTTCAGGGCAGCCACGCGGTCGCTCGACATGCCAATGCCAGAGGTAATCAGGTTCGTGTAGTAACCCAGTTTGCGCGCTTCGGCCACAATGATTTCGAGGTCTTTGCGCACGATGGGTTCACCGCCGGAAAGCCCCAGTTGTGCGGCGCCCAGTTCGCGCGCTTCCCGCAGGATACGCAGCCAGTGATCGGTATCGAGTTCTACGCCGGTGGTGGTAGCGAAGTCGACCGGGTTGCTGCAATACGGGCACTGCAGCGGACACTTGTAAGTCAGTTCTGCCAGCAGCCACAGCGGTGGTGACAGCTCAGACATGCATCCATCCCTCGTTGATGGCGGTGGCGATAAATTCGTGCACGTCGTCGCGCAGGTCTGCCTCCGGAAACTTCTTTTCGAGCGCTGCAACGATTGTCGCCACAGAACTAGTGCCGTCGATCAACTGAATAATTTCAGCGGCACTTTCGCTCAGTACCTTCATACCTTCCGGGTACAGCAACACATGACTCTTTTGCGCAGGTTCCCACTGAAATCGAAAGCCATTGGCCAGCGCGGGTACTTGTTGTTCATCCATTAGCGGGTTCTGCCAGGTTGGTCGCTGCGGTATCGACATTAAAATAAGGTGGCTTATTTTCAATGTACGCGAGGTACATCGCATCAAGCATTGTCCACAATACGTCGAGTTTAAACTGCAGTATTTTCACAGCCTTCTGTTGCTGTTCAACGGTTGTGAAATGATCAAGCGTAATTTGTAAGCCGTGTTCAACGTCCCGATGCGCTTCCTTAATGCGGTTTTTAAAGTAATCGAGACCGCTGCTTTCTATCCATGGATACTTGTCGGGCCAGCTCGAAATGCGTTGTTTGTGAATGGTCGGTGCGAACATCTCGGTCAGTGACGAACAGGCTGACTCCTGCCAGGTCGCATTGGCCACGAAATTCAGGTACGCATCGACGGCAAAACGTACACCGGGCAGCACCATGCTTTCATTGGTAACTGCGTCGCGCTGGAGGCCGGTTGCCTCGGCCAGGCGCAGCCAGACTTCTATGCCACCTTCGCTGCCGGCCTGACCATCGTGATCAAGAATACGTTGTATCCACTGCTGCCGGACCAGCCGGTCAGGGCAGCGCGACAGAAACGTTGCATCCTTGCGCGGGATGGTAATCTGGTAGTAATAGCGGTTGGCGACCCACCCCTGGATCTGGCTTTGATTGAGCTCGCCATTGTTCATCATTACCTGGAACGGATGGTTGATGTGATAGCGATTGCCCAGCGACCGAAGCCGCTCTTCAAATTCTTTTCTGGACCAGGGCTGCTGGTCGAATGGCTGGTTCATAAGCTGATTTGCATTCCGTCTGCTGCGACCTCAATGCCACAGTCCGTCAGTGTTGCGCGCTCGGCTGAGTCCGCATCCAGAATCGGGTTGGTGTTATTGATATGAATCAGGATCTTGCGGCAGGTCAGGTGTTGTAGTTCTTCCATCATGCTGCCGCTGCCGGACTGCGGCAAATGGCCCATATCCGAGGCCAGTTTGCTGCCGACGCCGCGGCTCTGCATTTCTTCATTGGTCCAGGTGGTGCCATCCACCAACAGACAGTCAGCGGCGCGCATTGCCTCCCGTGTGCTGTCCTGCAGGCCACCGAGGCCCGGTGCATAAAACAGGGTCTTGCCGGTTTTGCAGCAGCGAATGGTGACCGCAATATTGTCGCCTGGGTGAGGGTCGTGACGGTGTGGTGAGTAGGGCGGTGCTTTACTGTCGATGACCAGTGGCCTGAACTCGATATCGTCAATGCCCTCCACCCGAAACCACTGTGTGTCAGGCTCGATTTTGGTCCATGACACACCGCAGTAATGTTCCAGCATATTGAGCACGGGGAAGCCGCTGGTCAGATCGTTGTAGACCATTTGCGTACAGTACAGCGGCAATGGTTTGTGGTGCTCGCGCAGGCTTAGCAAACCGGTGGTGTGGTCAATTTGACTGTCCATCAGCATAACCGCGGCAATGCCGGTGTCGCGCAGTGATCGGTTTGGCTGCAGAGCCGGTGTGGACCGCAGTTGCTGGCCAATATCGGGCGAGGCATTGATCAGCACCCAGTCCAGGCCGTTGCCACTGACGGCAATCGATGACTGGGTTCTGGCAACACTGTTGATTGATCCACTTCGGTGTCCGGCGCAGGTCTCGCAGTTGCAATTCCACTGCGGGTAGCCCCCGCCGGCGGCGGAGCCGAGCACAAGAATATTCAGCATAAGGTTCTATGTTGCCTGCTAGTTTGGCGCCTCAGTGCGGTGGCGATCAGAAATTCCCCCTGCGACACGACTTCTGCCGCGCAGACCGTCAGTGAAGCATTATCAGTGGGCGGGGCGCAATACACGGGCTAAAAAATAAGAGGGATGAGCACGAAATCAGGGAGGCTGATTGATGGAAGGTGTTAGTGCGGGGTGTGATGACGCGTGGAAAAACAACCAAAGTCGGCGGGCAGCAAATTGCCGCCACGCCGTCTGCACAGCCTAGCGGCTGTAGCAATACATAGTGATTTCGAATCCGAGACGGATATCTTTAGCAACAGGCTTGGTCCACATGGCAGAATCCTCCAGTAAGTGGTTGTGATAAAAACCGGGCATTTTGCGATAGTACTCTGAGGTTTGAAGCTGGCCTCTCGTACTGCAAACAGCACCGGTGTTTTCAGGGACTGTATTGTTAGTCTTTGGTTGTCGAAAATACGAGCGAATCGTCAGGTTTACACAAACACTCAGACGGCCGTGCTCACTCGCCAACCGGTTAACAGGTTACACTAGTTTTAGCCGCGCAAAAAGTGCCCGCTGCGGTAACCCGGAGCAATCTCGCTATTGACAACAAGCTTACCCCCGACTGGCCTGTGCTGTTTCACGCTGGCGGCGATGACGAACTGCTGGTATTCCAGTCGGCCTCGCAGTTTGACGCGGCAATCCGCCAGCCCGACCATGATATCCAGGCGTACTGCCTGGCCGACCCCGATTCTAACGGGGTGCTGATTGATGCACACGGCTCCGTGTTCAAGTGGGCCGCTGGCACAACCGCGGCCACCTACCATGCAACCGAAAAGCAGCTTCCACTGCCGGACGTCGTCGAGCTGGTTCGGCGCCATGCAGCATTACAGGGGCATTGCTGTGTTGCTAAAATTGGCGCCGGTTCTATTACCCAGGCGATAACCCTGGTGGAGCAACTTAATCAATGAACGAACGCCGTATCCCCCGTGTTGCACTGATCCTCGGACTGGCTGGGCTCATTCCGTTTGTGGCCAGTGCGCTGGCCGGTTTCTCCGCCGACAGCGCTACCAGCGCATGGGGCCTGCATTCACTGGCAGTCTACGCCGCGGTAATTCTGAGCTTTCTGGGTGGGGTAAGGTGGGGGACGCTGCTGACGGCGCCGGCTGGCTTTGACAGTTTCACTCCGGCGGTCATCACTGTGCTGCCAAGCATCCTCGCCTGGCTCGCACTGCTGTTGCCGGCGCCATTGATGATGGCGCTGCTGCTGGTTGGGCTGGCGTTGCAGTATTTGGTCGACAGTCCGTTCTCGCCGTTTAAAGATACTGCGGTTTTACCGCCGTGGTACCCGTCACTGCGGCTGATTCTGTCCGCTGGCGCTATCGTATGTGTCGCCTGTGGGCTGTTTGTTTCGGTATCTGGCTAAGCGGGCACCAGATGCCGCGCTTCCTTAAATGAGATGAGGCGCTTTGCGTGCTCGTCCCAGAGTGTCAGGCGCACACATTTCAGACTGTCCCATGCAGTCAGTCGGCCAATCGATTTGAGTTCCGGGTGCGCGCTGATGACGGTTGGCAGCTTGTGAAACGGGATCTTGCTCGACAAATGGTGCACGTGGTGAATACCGATATTGCCGGTAAGCCACATCAGTGGCCTTGGCAGATCGTAGTACGAACTGCCGTGCAGGGCTGCGTGCTCGTGTGTCCAGTTGGGTTTAACGTCCCAATAGGTTTCGTCGAATTGGTGCTGCACATAGAAAAGCCAAACGCCAATAGAAGCGCTTAGGACCACCAGCGGCAATTGCACCAGCAGAAAAGTGACCAGCCCAAATGTCTGAATGAGCAGCAGGGCTATCAGCACAATGCCTGCATTGGTGGCCAGAATTCCAATCCACTGGCTCCGATCAAGCCGTTTGGTTGCCAGCGGCAGGCGGTGTTCAAGCAGAAAAACATAGGCTGGGCCCAGTCCAAACATGACCAGCGGATGGCGGTACAGTCGGTATTTCAGTTTGCCCCAGTGGTCGCGTTGCAGATATTCGCTGACGGTCAGCGTATCAATATCACCCATGCCTCTGCCTTCCAGGTTGCCCGAGGTGGCATGGTGTGCCGCATGCTGCTTGCGCCAGTAGTCGTAAGGGGTATAGGTGAAAACACCCAACAGGCGACCAAACCAGTCGTTCGCAGCGCGCGAACTGAACAGACTGCCATGACCACAGTCGTGCTGCAGAATAAATAGTCGCACCAAAAAACCTGCGGCCGGCAGCAGTAAGGCAATGCCTGCAATCACGCCCGGTATCGAGCCGCTGTTAAATAACCAGGCTATGCCGACCCACAAACCGGCCAATGGCAGGGCGGTTAAGAAAAACTCGATAATTGCACGGAGGTTGTCCGCGGTTTTGTACGGAGCCAGTCTGGCGGACCAGTTTTGTTTCTTCATAGGGGATTGTGGCGCCTGTGCACAGGGGATTGGGGGAGGAGACAGCAATAGTCCTAGCGCAGCAGCTACAATAATTGATCCATTTCCCGTTGCAGGGTGAGGGGTCAGGGCGCTGACTAAAACCTGCTCCGTCAAGGCCGGGTTGCGGCAACATGCGGATAAAACAGGAAGTTAACCTATGTGTGCTGGAGTAGGACACAAAGCTGGCGGAAGCGAACGCTGGCGGATTACATCCCGCTGTTTCGCAGCGCCAAAGATGCATCGTTGGGTAACAATGCAACGAAGGATAGCGTCAATAAACTGTTGCTGGTCTGGCTAGCTTTTTATTGTTGTTCTTCTCTGGCCATCCGGATTCGGATACGTGCCGGCAGTATCTCATCTCCGTATGGCAGCGTAAAGCGGCTGGCCATTACGCCTTTGCCAATAGCGTAATGGCCAGAGGCAACTAAACGGATACTGATAAATCCTGCAGCCAGGCGGGCATAACATTCAGTAACCAGGCGTCAATTGCATGGTTCCATCTCATCAGCAGGGCCACGCCAACAAACAACAGTGCCACACCCATAATTGGCTTGGCCCACGGCATTATCTTCATCAGCCGTTCACGGCGTTTGGTCAGCAGCTCTCTCGAGCCGTATGACAGCAAAATAAGAATGGTCGACACACCCAGCCCGAATGCCAGCATCGTCATGGTTGCCTGCAGCAGATTTTCGCCACTGGCTGCCAGTCCGATCGCACCGCCGAGGGTAGGGCCAACACAAGGAGACCACACCGCGCCCAGCAGCAGGCCAATAGTGAATTGACCCATCGCACCCTGCGAATTGACCTGGTTCATACGCTCATTGGCGCCGGAGGCCAGCGGCCCGGCAGCGGTTGCCAGCGTTTCCTGAGCGCGCGGGATAAGTAGCACAATGCCGAACATGACCATCAGCACGGCTGCCACCGTGTTGATGGTCGATGAATTCAAACCAATCAGATGACCGAACGCGGTAATTAATACACCAACCACCGTAAATGCCACGGTCAGGCCGGCTGCCATGTAGAGTGGTCCGTGGCGATGACCCTGCAGGGCGCCGGCAATAATGACTGGCAGCAATGGCAATACACATGGATTGATGAGTGTTAGTACACCGGCCAGCCAGGCCCAGAATAAAGTCATAGGTGCTTCACGCTAAAGGAAAACTGTGTAGAGACTAGCAAAGCGCTAAAGTTCCGGTAGATGTGCTGACGCTGTTGGCACTTTCAAGTGTGTCGACATCTTTGTGTGGGCCCTCAAACGTCAGCTGTTGCATCCAGCGTCGCCTGCACTACATAGCGCAGCGGGCCGCCGGCGGTCCAGGCATCAAACGGATAACAGGTAACCAACACCAACGTTGCAGCGTTGCTCTGTGTGGCAACCGAGTTGACTCGTGCATCCGCTATGGAGATATCAGTTACCCGATAGGTAAATGCATCGCGGGCGGTATCTTCAACGCGAATGCGATCGCCAATACGCACATGCTGCAGTGGTCGGAACGACGTATCTCGGTGCCCGGCTATCATTGTAACGCCACGCTTACCCGGTTGCACCGATCCATCTGCAAGCCCGGGACCAAACGCCAGCGCATGGCCAGAGGCACCCGACAGCACCCAGGCTTCCAGGTTGATACGCGCAATGGAAAGCTTCGCCACCGGATACGTATCGGCCCAGGGCCACGGTCTGGATTCGGGGCTGTCGCGCTCCCACGCTCGTTCAATGAGTTGTTGCGCCAGCAACGCCTTGCCTGTTAGCCAGGCTGCATCCAGTGCCGGCACCAAAGCCAGTATCAGCAATACTGTCAGGATGATGCGCCGGCATCTGACACACCGGGCGTTGCAGAGGCAGTTCAAAGTGCGCCGTGCATGTTGCCAGGCGCTGGCCGGCTTAACTGAAGCTGCGTGCATCAGACCGGCTCTCCGTGGGTTTGTACCTGGCGCAGCGTAGCCAGTCCGAATATCGTTGCACCAACCGAAAACAACAGCGCCATTAACAGTCGCAGACCGATACCAAGGCCACCCTGTGGCAGCAGCATGGTATTGCCGTGTGGCATCGCTGACGGCACAGGTGCAGGAACAGTTTTGTCAGTAGCCGGCCGTGGAACGCTTTCATGATCAACGGCAATCAGACTGGTGTAACGTGTCACCATTGAATACTGCAGAGCCAGTGCGGTTATCTCGCTCTCAATCGTGGCGTGGTCATCAGCAAACAACATGCTGTTTTCCATTGATTCAATTTTGCGGTGTGCCCACTGCTTTGCCAGCGCGGAATGTAACTGAGCCGCTGTTGAAGAGGTAGGCTCAGTGGTTGGTCCAACTGTTGATGGTTGTTGCTGGTCTATCGGTAACTGTCTGGTCCATGGGTTGCCATTGTGCAGGCCGCTTACGGTTAGCGAACCTGTGGCGTCACCGTACCATCTTGCATCAAAGCGGATTGGCTCGCCGGCGTATAGGTCAGGGATAACTGCCGGGTACACTTCGGGTGAATCAATACCCTGCCATTGCAGCGTGATGCCGGTAAGCACCGGGTTTTCCAGCTTTTGCAGTAACTGGCGCATCTGTGTGCGAACTTCGTCTTCTTTGGCGATGTAGGTATAGGTGCCACGACCGACTTCAGCGGCGCGTCGCATAAACCAGGTATTCGGTGCAGAGCCAATACCAACCGTAAAAAGTCGGCTGTGATGCAATGTATCTTTTATCTGCAGAAAAAGCTCTGCCTCATTGCCGACACTGCCATCGGTAATAAATACTACCTGTCGCAGACGATCATCAGCGCGCGTTGGCTGCGTTCCCAGTGATGCGTCAATCGCGGCGGCAATCTCAGTGCCGCCATCGGCGCGCAGTGATCTCACTCGCTGCAGCGCAATTCTCTTATTGGCATCTGAGGCGGGTATTGCAGTGTTAAACAACCTGCGTGTGACGCTATTAAACTCGATAATGTTAAAGGTGTCGTTTGCGTTCAAACGCTCTATCGCAAACTGCAATGCGGCACGCGCCTGCCTGATCGAGTTACCCTGCATGGAACCCGAGGTATCAATAACCAAAATTACCTCACGTGCTGTCTGTGTTGTTTGAAACAACGCCTGCGGTGGCATTACCATCACTGACGCAAACTGTTCCTTAGCCTGTGTTGTATCGTCGCTCTGTTGTGATTCTGTGAATACTGCTGCCAGCGGCGAATGCCCCAACAGCGGACTCCAGGTCAGTGTAAAGTCCCGATCCGTCGGCACCATGCCGTTGGCCAGTGAAACGCGCCAGTGCGTATCTGTCTGATCGGTATGTATATCATGTGAGGCACTGCTGACAGACTCGAGTGGCAGCGAGGTATTGATGGTGATAAAAATACTCATTGGGGTGGCGTGTTGCGAGGGTGTCATGGGCGGCGTAATATCCTTTGCATCTGCAACCACTGAACGGGTCGGCCCCGCTGGCGTACGGCGCTCTTGCTGTGCGAAGTTGTCCGCATTGACCTGCGCGGCACGCAATCGCTCCCCCGGCAGGTAACGCGGTGTAATTGTCAGTGGCACACGCAGGCCGAACACACCATCGTCGTAGTTAATCTGCCATTGATAGGAAAACACCACCTGCACGGACTCCTGCGGAGGAATGTTGGCGACTCGATTGGTAAACAGGTTGGCGCGATGACTCTGCAGCAGCGAGGCGCGCTTACCTTCGTTCAGCGCCTGCGTATACTCCTGTTGCGCCTGTGCTTTGCCACGAATCTCACCAACAATAGTGCGTTCGCCAACGCGGATTTCCATGTGGTCGACGCGAGCGTTGTCCGGCAGTGGAAATGCGTAGATAGCTTCTATCCAGTGCTCACCAGGGTTGCGAAAAGTCTGGGTCACCTGCGCCCGCGCAAGTTGTCCGGAGACATCAATGCTGACATCGGTACTCAGTGGCTTGCTGGAGGAGAAATCCCCACCATTGTGGCGAGGTGCAATTACCAGCATGCCGCTTTCTATCTGACTGAGTTCGTGCTGCAGATTATCGCTGGCTATCGCCGGTAGTGTTGTGACTACGGCAAGGGTCAACAGCCAGCGGAGGCAAAGCAGACTGCTGTGTTTGATGGTTTTCATAGTGCGTGCTCCTCTGATTCGTAGCACGCAAAGGTAAAGTACTGGAATGGCATTACTCGGCCATAGCGATGATAACTTCTGGCGAAATCTGACAGATTGTGGCAGCACCGCTGGTACCACTCGACCGTCTGCCGCGCACAACATTAGCGTGACTGGCAATCAGGCCACGGCGTCGCCTTGCAACAGGTTTCACTACACGGTTAACTGTTCCTGTGTTTATGTACAGTATTTCAGGCGTGTGTCGCTGCTCATAACGCGTGAATCTCAAAACGTGTGAGTGTTCACAATGCCGGGGTTGGGGCCGGTTGACGAGAAACTGTACGCATACCTTGTATCGCGCAGTGCCTGACGCAAATGTGTTGGTTGGTGGCGCTATTGTGTTACTGAAAGTCGTTGCGATTGGTGTAGAAAAGCCGTATCAGAGCGGTGCACAACACTGCCGGTGACAACACTACAAGGTCAAACAATGCCTACGGTTTACGGCGACATACAATCGGGCAACTGCTACAAGATTGCATTGCTATTTTCCAACCTCAACGTGGCCCATCAGTGGCGCGAGGTGCTGGTGACGCATGGAGAAACACGTACCGATGAATTCCTCAAATTAAACCCTGCTGCGCAAATTCCGGTTGTGCAACTTGACGATGGCACTGTGCTCACACAGTCGAATGCCATACTGCAGCACTTTGCCCGCAACTCGGCGTTGCTGCCTGAAGAACCATTGCTGCAAACGCGGGTGCTTGAGTGGCAGTTTTTCGAACAATACAATCACGAACCGACCATAGCAGTGCGTCGGTTTATCCAAAAATTCCAGTCGATGCCCGCCGAGCGCCGTGACGAATACGACCGGCTCGGTCCGCGTGGATACGCAGCGCTCGATGTGATGGAAAAGCATCTGCAACAGTCAGACTTTCTCGTTGGTGATGCCTACAGCATCGCGGATATATCCTTGTATGCCTATACGCATGTGGCCGATGAGGGCGGCTTTGATCTGTCGCAGTATGGTGGTATCACAAACTGGTTGTCGCGGGTTGAACAACAGCACGGCTTTGTGTCGATGGCAGGTTACCGATGATAGCCGGCGACAATACCGCTGCTGTGTCTCAACTGCTGCACAGCGCATTAAATGATTCAGTAGCACGCAACCAGGCATTGCCGGCTGAGTTTTATACGTCGCCCGAGTTGTTCGAGCTCGAGTTATCGAAACTCTTCAGAACGGGCTGGATGTGTCTTGGCCGCACCGACGAAGTGAAAGCCGTGGGTGACTACTTCACTGCATCTCTGCTTGGCGAGCCGGTGATAGTCGTGCGTTCGGCGCCGGATCACATCGACGTGCTGGCCAATGTGTGTCGCCATCGTGGCATGCCGGTGGCGGAGGGCCGGGGCAACACGCGTAAATTCCGCTGCAGTTACCATGCGTGGACTTACAATCTCGATGGCAGCTTACGCAACGCGCCACTGATGATGAAAGTGGTCAGGCAAAAAAGAGCAGATGCCACGTCAGAAGATAAACCACTGTCGCATTGCCGGCTGCCGTCGATTCACTCGTTTAACTGGGGCGGGTTTATCTTTGCATCACTCGGGCATACGTCGGCGGGTACCAATACCACTGACACAGAGGCGGGGTCGATGCAGTCGGAACCTGTCGTTCCTGACTTGTCTGAACTGAACGAGGATATCGGTGCTTATCACATGCAGGATATGGCATTGATCGCCGTGTTCGATGAGGTCTGGCACTGCAACTGGAAGTCACTGGTTGAAAACTTTATGGACGCGTTTCACCTGTCGGTGGTGCACCCGGACACATTGCGGTCTCTGACACCGACCAATTTGTGTCGAAAGCTCAGTGCCAGTAAACATCATACTTCCTACATCGCCAATTACACCGAGAGCGCACCGCCAAGGGAAAATCTTCACCCTGATCTGAGCGCCGAGCAGTGCCGCCAATCGCGTTTGTTTTGCATCTACCCGTCACTGATGGCGTCGGTGTCCGCAGATACACTGGCGTTCTTTATGTTGCAGCCGCTTGGTCTTGGTGAAGTCAGCGTCAAGTGGGGGCTTGCGAGCTACGAGCAGGATCTGACCGACGACGAGAAACAGCAGCGCATTGATAAGTGGCGTGCCATCAACGATGAAGACCATGCCATCCTGCAGCGACTACAGGCAGGGCTCCGATCATCTTATTATCAGGGCGGGATGCTGGCGCCTGATCACTTCGAGGGTTGCGTCAGCGATTTTCATCGTGCGCTGGTGACCGCGTTGCTGCGATAGCCGCCTAGCCGTCCGTCGTCGTACCTACACCGCATTTAGTTTGATCGATAACAGGCTATCGCAGCCGATTGCGGTTAGACTGTCCGCAGGCCGGATGCGCTTCGGCCTGTCTCTGTTTGTCATCCCACAACCCCAACTGGAGTATCAATCGTGCCTGTAAGCAGCGGTCGGGATTTTCTTGCCATCCCCGGGCCCACCGTAGTGCCGGATAAGGTACTCGCCTCAATGCATCGGCCGGCAATCGATATCTATTCGGGGCCGCTGGTGGACACCACAGACTCCTGTCTGGCAGATCTTAAAAAGATCTTCCGCACTCAGGGTGATACCTATATTTATGCGGCCAATGGTCACGGCGCTTGGGAAGCCGCGCTGACTAATACCTTGTCGCGTGGCGACACAGTGTTAGTGCTTGAGTCCGGGCGCTTTGCGCGTAGCTGGGGTGAGATGGGGCTGTTGCCGGGTCTTGATGTGCAAACCCTCGAAGGCGACTGGCACGCAGCCGTCGACTGCGATCAGCTGGAAGCGCGCTTGCGTGAGGATTCCTCGCACACCATCAAGGCAATACTGGTCGTACAGGTCGATACCGCATCCGGGGTGGTTAACCATATTCCGGATGTGCGTGCGGCAATGGATCGGGCCGGACATCCGGCGCTGTTAATGGTCGACTGTATTGCATCGCTCGGCACCATGCCGTTTGAGATGGACGAGTGGGGCGTGGACGTCACACTAACCGGTTCGCAAAAGGGGCTGATGATGCCGCCCGGCCTGAGCTTTGTGGCCGTTGGCAGTCGCGCACGAGAAGTGCATCAAAGCGCCAACCTTCGCACCCGTTACTGGGACTGGACGCAGCGCGATGGCCCCATCCACTACATGAAATATTGCGGTACACCGCCGGAGCATATGCTTTTTGGCTTGCGTGCTGCACTGGATATGATTCTCGAAGAAGGGCTTGATAACGTCTTCACCCGACATCGACTGCTGGCGCAGGCGGTACGCAGTGCCGTTTCAGTGTGGGGCGCAAACGGACTGTTTGAATTTAACATCACCAACCCGGCTCAGCGTGCGGACAGTGTTACCACCGTCGCTGTTAAAGAGGGTTTTGATCCGGCGCAACTGCTGGACTGGTGTGAGTTTAACGCCGGTGTGAAACTGGGCATTGCCATCGGTGATCTCGATGGTCGGGGGTTTCGCATAGCCCACATGGGGCACGTAAACGCACCGATGATATTGGGTGCATTGGGTGTGATTGAAGCGGCTTTGATATCACTGCAGTGGCCCGCCGGCACTGGTGGTGTGCAGGCTGCCGCCGAGTCGCTGGGGCAGTCCATATCTGCGCCGACAGCACGATCGTGAAGGTTGCTCGATGATGGGGGTTGAGTCAGGCGCCGAGTGGGTCGTCGGCTCGATGAGTCTGATGGCCATGGCCGCCGTGGTGATAACCGTGATACTGGCCGGACTGGTGCACGGCGCCCTGGGCCTTGGCTTTCCGATGGTGGCGACACCGTTGATCGCGGTGTTTCTCGATGTGCGCGTTGCGATCCTGATTACGCTGCTGCCGACAGCGGCGGTCAATATCGCCAGTATCTGGACTGCGAAACCAACCGCTGCGTTACTGCGACGCTATAGCGTTTTGGCGGTTACCTCACTGGTCGGTGCGGTGATCGGGGCAATGGTGCTGGCTGTGTCCAGCGCAGAGCCGTTCAAGCTGTTACTCGCTCTGTTGATTCTGTTATTTCTTTATGTGAGTAACCGCGGGATAAGTCAGCGCGGTAAGAATCAGCAGGGTGCCAGTTCTGAAGGTGCCGGTTCTGATAGTGCATGGGGGCGTGACTGGTTTATGTCCAACCCTTTGCCGGCGATGATTATCACCGGGTTACTTGGCGGATTTTCCGCCGGTACCACTAACGTCATGGTCGCCATTCTGATTATCTATTTTCTCGCGCTGGAAGTGGAGCGGCGCGAAATGGTGCCGGCCATGAACCTGTGCTTTTTAATTGGCAAGGTATCGCAGATTGCGGTGTTTGCCGCTGCCGGTCTGGTGGA
>CAYMFQ010000036.1:0-16614 GCA_964389335.1 uncultured Granulosicoccaceae bacterium | reverse complement strand
CGATCGTTGTATTTAACGATACTGTGGCCGCAGTTATCCATGTGCGGGTTGGTCCAAATATCGTTTAAGCGCCAGCCCGCATAGTCGATCAGCAAAGACTTCAAAAACGCGCCGTGGCTGACCACCAGGACGTGTTCTGCAATGCCCTCACACTCGTCAAGAATTTCATTGATGGCGTTGCGTGCACGCTGTTGTAACTCGTGAAAGTTCTCTGCACCCTCGAGCTGGAATTTCTCGGGTTCGTTGCGAAAAAGACCGGTCTCCACCGGGTATTGTTCGGTGGCATCTTTCAGTAACACTCCTTCCCACGGACCAAGATGGATCTCACGCAGTGATGGCCGAAAGTCGACGTGGTCTATATTGCCCTCCAGTATATTGCTGGTTGTTTGTCGCGTGCGGGCCAGGTCACTGGAGTAGACTTTATCAAACGCCGGTAATTTGCCGACCAGTGCCTTAGCCTGAGATACTCCCAGCTCGGACAGATCTGGATCGGAGGTGCCCTGGATACGAATTTCCGCATTCCACACAGACTGGCCGTGCCGTACAAAGTGTAGTGTCGTCATTAGGTGTGGTCGCTTGCCATTGATATACCGGCCGTCAATGTAACAAGCGTACCGTTGAGTGGCAATGTGTTCGTTTGGCTTGAGGGGTAGGAACACAGCAGTTGCCGGTGTATGTTGCATCCATCGTGAACGCTTCTCTACGGTGGCCCGTCAATGCAACCATTCAACGGCATTCGAGTGCTCGATTTTACCCATGTGCTGGCTGGTCCGTTTTGCACCTATCAACTCGCGGTGATGGGGGCAGACGTGATCAAAATCGAGTCACCGGACAGGCGCGATATGATGCGTGCGGAATCGGTCAGCGGTGAGCTGGCTGATGAAGGGCGAGGCACTCAATACCTTTCGCAAAGTGCCAACAAGCGCAGTGTGGCGATTGACATCAGTACCGCGGAAGGGGCCGATATCGTCCGCCAACTGGCTGCCGATGCCGATGTGCTGGTAGAGAATTTTCGCTCCGGCGTACTGACCCGTGCCGGGCTTGGTTATGACGCACTGTCGCGTCTCAACCCGAAACTGATTTATTGCTCTGTGACCGGCTTTGGACAAACCGGTCCGAAAGCGCAGCATCCAGCCTATGACAACGTTATCCAGGCGTTCTCCGGATTGATGGCCGCGACCGGGTCGGCTGACAGCGCACCGGTCAGAGTCGGGCCACCGGTGCTCGACTATGGCACCGGTGCACAGGCAGCGTTTGCCATAGCCTCAGCGCTGTTTCAGCGCAGCAGAACAGAGCGCGGCCAGTACATTGATGTGGCGATGCTTGATGCCGCCATGATGTTGATGTCCAGCGTGGTGGTCGATACCGAGGTGCGGGGCTCGGCGCCACAGCCGTCTGGCAATGCTAATCCGCTTAACGCCGGCTATGCCTGTTACGAAACGCGTGACGGTCTGTTGATGATTGGTGCATTCACCGGCAACCAGAGAGCTGATCTGTGGCGCGTGTTAATGCAGCAGACAAGTACGGATACCGCGGGTACGGATACCGCAGGTGAGGATGCCGAAGCAGATGCGCAACTGGCTTTCGATCAACTCACACCGGCTGAAAAGTTGGCACGGGTACCTAACGACAAAGCACAATTGCAGGGCTGGCTAATGCAGTACACAGCACAGGAGTGGGAGGACTGGCTAAACGCAGCCGGTGTGCCGGCGGCGCGTGTCAGAACACTCGACGAGGCACTGTCGCATCCACAACTGGCGTCACGACAGTCTCTGCAACCGGCACACGGCCTGGACGCATCCCATGCAAGTCTAAAAGTACCGGTGGCCGCGTTTTCCTATGAGCACGGCGGGCCCGAGGTCAGGCAGCACGGGCCACTGCACGGGCAGCACAGTCAGGAGGTGTTGCGCGAGTGCGGGATCGACGAGCAACAGTTTGCCCAACTGGCAGCGGCCGGCGTGGTGAGCCAGGCGAGCGTCGACTAGGCAGTTATCGCATCACCTGTTTAAAGTGATCGGCCCGCTGCGACGGTGTTACCATTGTCAGTCAGTCAAACTGTCGAGACAAACAACGTGATTGATTTATACAGCTGGACCACCCCGAACGGACGCAAAGTATCAATTATGCTGGAGGAGTGCGGGCTGCCGTATGAAACGCACTCGATAAATATCACTACCAACAAGGATCAGTTCGAGCCTTCGTTCTTAAAAGTCAGCCCCAACAATAAGATACCGGCTATTGTCGATCGTGAAACCGGACAGTCGCTGATGGAGTCAGGCGCCATTCTGCTTTATCTGGCGGAAAAAACCGGGCGCTTCCTGTCCACTGATGCCGCAACGCGCTGGCAGACCATCGAATGGTTGATGTGGCAAATGGGAGGGCTTGGGCCAATGGCAGGTCAGACGCATCACTTTGTAAAGTTCAATCAGGGCGTAGCACCTTACGCAGAGGAGCGCTACGTCAATGAGACCAAACGACTCTATGGTGTGCTCGACAAACAACTGGCCGATCGTGAATATATCGCCGGTGAATACTCTATAGCTGACATGTCAGTATGGCCGTGGATCTCACGTTACGAGTGGCAGACTATTGATCTGAACGAGTTTGCCAACGTGAAGCGCTGGTACGTGGAGATCGCACAGCGCGAGGCTGTGCAAAAGGGGTATCACGTGCCTAAGTTCACTGCTGACATACCCATGCCTTAAAGTGCGCTTGCGCTGAACTGCGTGTACCTACGCGGTAAACCAGCGGCTGATAAAAAACACTGCCCCCGTCAGCATAAACAACTCCAGCACAATCGTGTGGGTTGACTGACGGGTTTTGCGCACAATTCTGCGGCCAATATAGTGCCCCGGAAACGTACACAACCCCAGGCCGATGCCCAGCAGTAAGTAGGGTGGTGTCAACAGTGGTGAAAAGCCGAACGCTACAGACTTGATCACGTTCAGCATGAAACCCTGTACAGCGACAGTGGCGATCAGGGTTTCGCCCACCAGTCCGGCGCCCAGCAGGAACGGACCCAGTATCATGCCGACACCAAAACTCGCACCGGATAAAAATCCATAGGGCACGGCAACCACACCGATGGCTGCGCGTGGTATCGGCACGCTCTTGTTTTTTAGCAGGCGACGCAGCGGAATGGTGAGCAATAATATGATGCCGAGCATCAAGCCCACCGCCGCTTCAGACAAACTGATGTAGGTGTGAACACCAAGCAGAATAAACGGAAAGGCGACGCTGAAAAGCAGCGCGAAAATCTTCCAGTCGACGGTTTTTCTGAAGTAAAACGCACGCGCACCGTGCGAGATAACCATGGCCACTGTCACTACCGGCACAGCCAGCTTAACGCCAAGTACTGGTGCTACGGCAATCGACAACAGCAATGCGCCGGCGAAGCCACCGATGCTGTGCAGTATCGCGGTGACGAAGGCGGCCAGGCCGAGAGAGATTAACGCGAATGTGGTGATGGCGGTGAACCCCGGTCAGGTGAACGCAAAGGCCATTTGTTCCTGATTTTCAAGATTGAGCAAAAAGCTTTTAACAGGCAGTCCGCCACCGAAGCCAGTCAGGCTGCCGTCCTTGCCAATAACCCGGTGACACGGAATTACAATCGGTATCGGATTGCGTCCGTTGGCATTGCCAACAGCGCGGACCGCTTTCGGGCGATCAATGCGTTCCGCAATAGTTCGATAGGACACCGTTTCACCGTAAGGTATCGCAATCAGTGCGTTCCATACCAGTTGCTGAAACTCGGTACCTTGCGGTTTCAGCGTCAGGTCAAACTCGGTTAGCTCGCGCGCAAAGTACTGGTCGAGCTGATTTTTGGTGTGCCGGAACGCGGTGGCATCCTCGCGCCAGTCGGGCTTTGGCGAGAACTTGCCGCCGGCGATTTCACCGTTCGCAAGTTCAAGCTCGGGGAAACTGATGTGAGTCAGGGCGTCGTCGTCCCCTGCGAGGAGCAGATTGCCAACTGTGGTGGCATGCCAGCAATAGTAGGTTTGACCAGCCACTCTCAGTGCTTCCCTGTGGCCGGATACCGGCTGCAGGCGTCAGGAAATTCGCAACTGGTGACAGGCAGCAGGTTTGCGGGAAGCGTAAGTCTGGATAGGCGCATTGCGAGATATGAACGGAGAAACGGGCCGGCAACCGGATAGAAGAGTCGCAGTATAGGGTGGCGTCCGTCGCGAGTAAATTACGCGCTGACATGGCGCGGTCGTACCTGGCCGGGGAGGGCATGTCACGAGTTAAAGCGCCGCCGCACAGTTGGGTTCCGTAGTAAACTGCGGCCACGATTCTTAGGAGAGCCCGTTGACTACCCAAAATTCCCCTGACCCGCAAAGCCCGGCCGGCTCTGTGACCGACGCAGTGCTGACACGTCATTCGCTACGTGCATTCACCGATCAGCCTGTCGATCAGCAGCAGCTCGAGCAAATACTGACCAGTGCTTCACGCGCACCCAGCGGCACCAATATGCAGCCGTGGCGTGTGCATTTGCTGTTTGGCGATACACTGCAAAAGGTTAGCGACAGTGTATTGGAGGCTTACGACAACGATGTCCCGTACGATGCCGAAGAGCCCTACTACCCCGATAAATTCTTCGAACCGTTCCTCGGCAGGCGCCGCAAGGTTGGCTGGGATCTCTACACGCTGCTCGGCATCCAGAAAGGCGATAAGGAAAAAATGAAAGCGCAGCACCGGCGCAATTTCGAATTTTTCAGTGCCCCTGCCGGGGCTGTCTTCACGATTCATCGCGACCTCAATACCGGCAGCTGGCTCGACTACGGTATGTTTTTGCAAAACGTTATGCTGCTGGCGCGCGAGGCCGGCCTGCATACCTGTCCGCAGGCAGCGTTTTGTGGTTACCACCAGTCAATTCGGTCGGCGCTGCCGCTGCAGTCTGAAGAGGTGGTGGTGTGTGGCATGTCGATCGGCTATGCGGACTTCGATGCGATTGAGAATTCGTTGCGAACAGAGCGTGCGCCGCTGTCCGAATTTGTTACCGTGTATCGCTGAGGGAAACAGGCCTGCGCCGCGACCACGTGTTTTTCAAATATGATAGATTGTTAAACGACCAACCTCGGAGATGCGATGAGTTATGGGAACGAACAAAGCGAACAGTGAAAGACACAGTGGCCGCAACTGGCTCTGCAGGCAGTTTGGCCTGGCGCCGATCCTGGCGCTCGCCGCTGCCATTTTTTCAGGCGCAGCCCTGGCCGCGAAGACCGACATCACGCTCGGTATGCAGCTCGAGCCACCCAACCTCGATCCGACTGGTGGTGCTGCAGCGGCCATAGATGAGGTGGTCTATGCGAATATTTTCGAAGGGCTGACGCGCTTCGGGTCCGATGGCAGCGTCAACCCAGCACTGGCAAAATCGTGGGAGATTTCCGAAGACGGCCTCACCTATACCTTCAAGCTGCAAACCGGCGTTACCTTCCACGACGGCAGCAAATTCGACGCAAACGATGTGAAGTTTTCCCTTGATCGTGCACGTGCGGAAGACTCAACCAATGCGCAAAAGCAACTCTTCACCGGCATAGCGTCTGTAGAGGTTGTCGACTCCGAAACCGTGGCGGTCACGCTGTCACAGCCAAATGGCGCGCTGTTGTTCAATTTGGCATGGGGCGATGCCGTTGTACTGTCGCCCGACTCGTTTGATAAAGCGAAAACAGAACCGGTCGGCACCGGGCCGTTTCGCTTTTCGAAGTGGGTACAGGGCGATCGCATAGAAATAGTTCGCAACGACGACTACTGGGGCGAGCCTGCCAAACTGGAACAAGCAACGTTCAAGTTTATCTCCGAGCCCACAGCGGCGTTCGCTTCATTAATGGCCGGTGATGTTGATGCCTTTCCGGTGTTTCCGGCACCTGAAAATTTGCCGCAGTTTGAAGCGGACCCACGCTTTACTGTGGTGGTCGGTTCAACAGAAGGTGAGACTATTCTGTCAACCAATCACAAGCAGCCGCCGTTTGACAATGTACTGGTCAGGCAGGCAATGGCTCATGCTATTGATCGTCAGGCCATTATTGATGGAGCGATGTTTGGATACGGTACGCCGATCGGCACGCACTTCGCGCCGCATCATCCCGCCTATGTGGATTTAGTCGGCAATTCAGCTTATGACCCTGAAAAAGCCAAAGCGTTACTCAAGGAAGCAGGCTTTGAGGATGGTTTTAGCACCACACTGAAGCTGCCGCCTCCGTCCTATGCACGCCGTGGCGGAGAAATAATTGCCGCGCAACTCAGGGCTGTTGGCATTGAAACCGAAATAAGCAATCTGGAATGGGCGCAGTGGCTGGAGCAGGTGTTTCGCGGCAAGGACTACGGGTTGACGATTGTCTCGCACACAGAGCCGATGGATATCGGTATCTATGCCAAGCCCGATTACTACTTTCAGTACGATAACGCGGACTTTCAATCTCTTATTACCAGTCTTGAGTCAGCCACTGACCTGGATGAGCGCAACGACTTGCTGAAGCAGGCACAGTCGATCATCTCTGAAGACTACGTTAACGGTTATCTGTTTCAACTAGCCAAGACCGGTGTAGCCAGCGCCAATATTGTTGGTTTGTGGGAAAACGCCCCAACTCAGGCGAATGACTTAACTGCCGTTTACTGGAAAGAGTAATAGCGCTCTGTTGCATAAGCGCTCTGTTACATAAGCGCTCTGTTAAATTGACACGAGTGCAGACAATACAGTGGACCGGTCGCGATGATCGGTCCTGTTGCCCATGTCTAGTTGCTCGAGTCTGTGCCTGCACAAACTGCCGTCCCAACCTTTTGCGCAAATTAAATCGCGGTACCTTCTACACCTGTCGCTGCTGCCTCATGTATAGTTTGAAACCTGCCTGCTGATGTTGCGCTTTGCCCTGAAGCGTCTGTTGTCACTGTGTCTGACACTAATTGCCGCCAGCCTGATTATTTTTATTGCCATAGAAATTGTGCCAGGTGATCCGGCCAGCTACATGCTCGGGCTGAATGCACAGCCTGAAACAGTTGCTGCACTGCGTGAAGAACTCGGTTTGAATATGTCGAAAACCGAGCGCTACCTCAACTGGGTTGGCGGTATGTTGCGCGGTGACTTCGGCACTTCTTACACTTATCGTACTGAAGTTGCCCCGATGATTGCAGACCGGTTGGTGATATCACTGCCACTGGCGCTGTATGCACTTCTGTTGTCAACGCTGATTGCATTTCCCGCTGGCATTATCGCCGCCACTCGTCGTGGCTCTGCTGCTGATTTAACTATCATGGGCTCAACGCAAATTGGTATCGCGCTGCCTAACTTCTGGTTTGCGATGTTACTGGTAAGTTTGTTTGCCATTAAGCTGCGGTGGTTTGCCTCGGGAGGATTCCCCGGTTGGGACAGTGGCATTTTTAATGGCCTGAAGGCACTGACACTACCGGCAATTGCACTGGCGTTGCCACAGGCATCGATACTGGCGCGTGTTATGCGCTCGTCGCTGCTGGACACACTCGGTGAAGATTTCATCAGGACCGCTCGTGCAAAGGGCTTAACCGCGCGACAGGCACTGTGGCGACACGCCCTGCGCAATGCGCTGATTCCGGTCCTAACCATTATTGGTTTGCAGTTTTCGTTTTTACTGGCGGGTGCGGTAATCATTGAAAACATATTCTATCTGCCCGGGCTCGGGCGTCTCATCTTTCAAAGCCTCACGCAACGCGACCTGATTGTGGTTGAGAGTGTTGTTATGTTGCTGGTGTTTGCGGTGGTGGTGGTCACGTTTATCGTCGATGTAACCTATGCGCTGGTTGATCCAAGGCTGCGGCGTCGATGAGCGGCGGTGTCATGCGTTACTACCATATGTGGGCTGGCGGCATACTGGTGTTGCTCGCGATTGCAGCGGCGCTGGTGTCACTGTACTGGACACCGTATGACGTAACCCAACTCGACATTGCCAACAAACTAAAGACACCGTCTGCACAGCACTGGTTTGGCACTGATCATTTCGGTCGCGATATTTTTTCGATGATTATGGTCGGTGCCCGCACGTCGATATCAGTGGCACTGGTGGCTGTGGGTATCGGCATGGCATTTGGCGTGCCGCTTGGGTTGGCAGCAGCGTCACGACGTGACAGCTTGCTTGATGAAACCCTGATGCGCTTTAATGATTTGATATTCGCGTTCCCGGCACTGGTGATCGCGATTCTAATCACCGCGGTTTACGGCGCCAGTGCCATTAATGCGATTATTGCAATCGGTATCTTTAATATACCGGTGTTTGCACGTCTGACACGTGGTGCAGCGCTAAGCTTATGGCAACGCGATTTTATCCTCGCCGCACGCGTTGCCGGCAAATCAAAACTGCGTATATCCGTAGAGCATATCCTGCCGAACGTTATCAATTTGCTGATCGTGCAGGGCACTATTCAATTCTCTCTCGGCATACTGGCAGAGGCGGCGCTGTCGTTTGTTGGTCTGGGTGCTCAGCCTCCACTGCCAAGCTGGGGTCGGATGCTATCCGACAGTCAGACCATGATCAGCTTTGCACCTCATCTGGCTATTTTTCCTGGACTTGCGATTGTACTGACGGTACTGGGGCTTAATCTGTTCGGAGATGGTTTGCGCGACCTTTTTGATCCGCGAATCAGACGGGGCAGCCGCTGATATGTCGCTGTTGCAGATAGATCAGTTAAACCTTTCTATCGGTGAGTCATCGATACTGAAAAATATTTCCTGTGCGGTTGACGCCGGCAAAGTGCTCGGCATCATCGGTGAGAGTGGTTCCGGTAAATCGATGACCGCATACGCGGTGATGCAACTGTTGCCGCAGGGTGCGAAAACAACGGGTGCGGTAAGGCTCGATGGTGCCAATCTGTTGAGCATGTCTGAGGCACAGATGTGCGACATCAGAGGCGATGATATCGGTATGATATTTCAGGAGCCCATGACCGCGCTAAACCCGGTGCTGACCATTGGTGATCAGGTCGCTGAAACGGTTCGAGTTCATACCAAATCCAGTCGCGCCGAGGCACGGGCCACCGCGTATCGAGTACTGGAACGTGTGGAGCTGCCGCCGGATACGTATCCAATGTCGCGCTACCCGCATGAACTGTCAGGCGGGCAACGCCAGCGTGTGGTCATAGCGATGGCAATAGCGCTAAGGCCACGGCTTCTTATTGCTGACGAACCGACCACTGCACTGGACGTTACTACGCAGGCACAGATTCTAAAACTGCTGAACAAACTTGTTCAGGAAGACGACATGGCGTTAATACTGATCAGCCATGATCTCGCCGTGGTGGCGGATGTCGCTGACGATATCATCATTATGCGCGATGGAGTCATTGTGGATTCCGGCACCGTGGAACAAGTCTTCACAGAGCAAAACCATCCTTACACACGCCAACTATTCAGGGCATCAACTTATCAGCCGGAACGTATAGCGGCAGAGTCAGCGCGTGATGATTTATTGGTTGTTGAGGCGGTATGCAGAGATTATCGTCTGCCACGACGCGGTTTATTCTCTGCGCCCGGCTACTTTCGTGCGGTTGATCATGTCAGTTTCCGCTTACGCCGTGGTGAGAATCTTGGTCTGGTCGGTGAGAGTGGCTGTGGCAAGTCTACATTAACGAGAGCCATTCTTGGACTCGATCCATGTCAGGAAGGCAGCATTACGCTCGATGGTGTTCCGGTGGTTGCCGGGCAGGCAATGCCGCGTTCAACTCGACAGAAAATGCAGGTAGTGTTTCAGGATCCGTATGCATCGTTTAACCCGCGCCACAGGGTTGGGCGGTTAATCGCCGAGCCTCTGCACATACTTGATAATCGACCAACAGGTGCAGAAAAATCCGTACTGGTTGCGGAGGCGCTGCAAAGTGTCGGACTCAATAGTGAAGATGCAGAGCGATATATACATCAGTTCTCCGGTGGCCAGCGCCAGCGTATCGCCATAGCAAGAGCACTGATTACACGACCGGCGCTTATCATACTGGACGAGGCAGTATCAGCGCTTGATGTATCGATTCGTGCGCAAATCCTCGATCTCCTGGCTGAGTTATCCAGGGCTCATCAGTTGTCTTATCTGTTTATATCTCACGACCTGTCAGTGGTGCGTTCAGTAACTGACCGGGTGTTGGTGATGAAAGACGGGAGAATTGTAGAGCAGGGTGACACTGAAGAAGTATTTACCCATCCGACGCACCCCTACACAAAATCGTTAATTGATGCCATCCCTCAGCTTCCAGTAAATGACCATGGCGACTGACCTGCAATAACCGGGAATCAATTGACGTTTGCGTGGTCAAAAGAGGGATGGCGTTGTATGACAGTTATTGATGGATGATAAACGGTGTAGGTTCTGTTCCAGAGGTGCTGCAGTGCATAAGAGCTTAACCAACATCAATAGATACAGAAGGGTGTGGTCTCGTTCTTTACAGCGATGTTCCCGCATCATGTACGTTCGAGCGATGATGAGCCATGCGGGGCAATGAGCGCATGTAATATTGACAAACTGTGTCTTAGTGTAAATTCTGAAGTAATGTCTTACAATGATTAACGTCACTGCACAGAAGCGGGTAAACTGAGTGAAATCAGTAGCAAGCGTGAGAGCGTTTGTGATTTTTGTGCACATTTGAGTGCTAGTGTGTTGCCAACCAGTGTTCGTATTGAGCAGGCAAGTGTAGGGAGTGGTGTTGTTTTTTTGCCAAGATTGCTCAGCTGGTTAATTGATTGTGAATCTTAAGGTGAAGAGCGGTCATCAGTGAGCCGGTTTCTATTAGACGGTGAAATCACTGCATCGGCACTTTGAATCAGACTCATGGTCAAATCCCGTCAATCCTTAGCAGGGATTGTTTTAAATGCGACAGGTCTGTAGCTGGACTGGTTGTGCAACTGAAAGGCGTATGATTTTTCGGAATTGAAAGCCTCGGTAGTCAGTCCTGCTTTAATCTGTCCCGATCGTGTGAAGAGCAGTTTGCGTTCGGGAAATTAGCGCATTTTATGCTGGGGCATTCTGTTATGGTCAGTGCAACATCACCGAACACAACAGAGCGGGTAACACAATCAGGCACCAGTACCAGACAGCAGAACCAGACAGAAAAGCGATATAAAAGAGCTGGAAAACTGGTTATTAACACCAAGGGAGAGCTACATGTTAATACTGACGAGACGCGTGGGTGAGGCGATAATTATCGGTGATGATGTGACAGTCACTGTGCTTGAGACCTCCGGAAATAATGTTCGAATCGGAATAAAAGCGCCTGGTGAAATTCCGGTTCATCGCGAAGAGATCTATCAAAAAATAGAAAAACAAAAGCGCAACGTTTTAAAACTGCAGAAGAATAAATAGTTAGTTGTAATCTGTGTTCGCCAGCCGGCGGCCCGAGTAGCAGTAACAGCCCCGGTTTTCTGTTCGAAATTGTTCCTTTTTAGCTGACCACGAATCACGACGTTGTTGTTATTGTGCAACGAACAAGGTTTCGGTTAGTAAAAGTGCAAACCATTCCCTGAAGAAATTTATCGGTAGCAGCGATCACATTGCCTGAAATAGATGGCGATATACGCGACTGACGGTCGGTGTTTTATCAATTCCTCTAAGTCTCAGAGTCAACTTTCCTGTGTCATCCTTAACGGCTGCTTCCACATAATTTAAGTTCACGACCGCCCCTCGGTGTATTTGTACAAACTTTTCCCTATCGAGCCGCAGCAACAGACTACGCAGAGATTCACGTATTAGTGCCTCGGTTTCGGTGGTGTAGACGGAGATGTATTTGTCAGCTGATTCAAACAGTGCGACCTGTTCAACCGGAATCATTTTGACCGTGTCTCCGGCGCCGGCACGAATGATTCGCAGTGGTTCGATGGATTCGTCAGTTTGCGCCACTTCCACTTCGAGCAATTGTCTGACCTGATGGCTTAGGCGCGTGATAGTGTCGCTGGCTCCGCCACCCAGTCGGTCTTCAATACGGGTTTTGGTTGCCTGCAGTCGCTCTGAATTTACCGGTTTTAACAGGTAGTCTATTGCCGCTGTTTTAAATGCATCGACCGCGTATTGATCGAAGGCGGTAACAAAAACTATCAATGGGGGTTTAGTATCGTCCGGCCACTCATCGGCGATATTTTCTGCCACCTCAATGCCGGTTGCTCCGGGCATTTGAATATCGAGGAACGCAATATCAGGCTGGTGCCGGATCAGTGCATCGATAGCTGCCAGGCCATTGGTCGCTGTTGCCACAATGTTAAGTTCAGGCCACAGGGATTGCAGCTCCCTGACCAGCGCCTCTCGAAGTAGTGGTTCATCATCAGCGATAACAGCGGTGATTGGATCAGGCATGGTTAAGCGGGTGGTTTTACCGGTATAGTGATCTCTACTCGAGTACCGGTGTTGTTCATTGTTGAAGGTGTTATGTGCAGTTGTGCATCAGTGCCGTACGCGAGGTGTAGGCGCTCGCGCAGATTTTCAAGTCCAAAACCACTGTCCCCGCGTTGAGGTAAGCGTTGAGGTGAGTGTTGAGGCGGGTATTGCGCCTGATCAGCGGTATTAGGTTTTGACGCGCGGTTTTTATTAAAACTAGTGTTTACAGTGGTGTTGTTTATACGGGCAATCACACTTGTATCCATACCAACGCCGGTATCTTCCACCACAAGGTTCAACGCGTTCTGTGTCAGTTGCGCGCTAATGCTTACAAGCCCGCCTTCGACGTTAGGCTCAATACCGTGTCGAACGGCATTCTCAACCAGCGGCTGCAAGAGCAGCGTTGGAATTTGCACGTTTCTGCAAGTAGCGGGAATGTCGATCTTGTACTGTAATCGATCCTGCAGTCGTATCTGCAACAGCGATAAGTAATCGTCCAGCACTGCGGTCTCTTCCTGCAATGTGTGGTGCGTTGATCTTGAAGCTTTCAGTGACTGACGCATAAATCCGTCGAGTCGATCGAGCATGGCAATCGCCTGTTCGGTATCCGTGTTGATCAGCGCTCGCAGGTTGGCCAGCGTATTAAAAAACATATGTGGATCCAGCTGCGCGCGCAGCATTGCGTGGTGCGCGCGATCAGCGCGATGCTGTTGCCGCGTTGCCCGTAATTCAAGCCGGGTAAGTTTTTCCCGACGGTTCAGATGCCAGTTAAAAGCAAGGCTGGCTAATACCGCGGTAATCGCTGTGACTATGTATTCATCCGCGTCATAGAAAAAATCCAGCGGGCCAGTGCGCAGCCCAAGTACCGTACCGGCAAGCCACAGTCCGATCAGTGTGCCAAGTACAGTAGAGACCAGAATCCCCAGCACTTTGGCAAGGTTATCCCCTATACCAGCGCTTATGCCCCAGCGCGTCAGTCCAATGGCCATCAGTGCAATTGTGTTGCCTATGGCCTGCGCGTGTACGAAGCAGTTAAAAAAGCCGTACTGACCGACGGAGGGTACAAACTGCCATAGCAGTACGGCTACCAGGGTACAGAACACGAAGTTCTGCATCATAATTTTTAGCAAAGAGCCGCGATTCATGTCTGATGCTGTCGTCTGTAACTCTGCTGTCGAGTCCGGGGTATAGGATGACATCATACCGGTTTCCTGTATTAAACAAATTGTCCATGCAGCCCAAGGGGCAGTCCATACGGCAGTTCTGCACTGGCAATCGGTCCATCGGCGATGTGTGCCGCATCAAAGACTGCCAGCGTGGTCAGTTGTCGTTGCCAGTTGTAGCTTGTGCCGATCAGCCACCCGTTGGCCGCTGACGACGCCGGTCCCGGTGCGGGTACAAACAGGTGTTCCTCAGCGATGGTGCTGTTGCCGTAATCAAATATCTGTTCGCTATCGCGGCTGCGGTTCATCGCAGTCACCGTGTTAAACCCGAACACAGAATTCGGCATCGATTGTGAGCGGCCAAGCATGTACAAGTGGTTGGTCGGCTTTCCGCAAAGCCGCTGATCGAAGCGCGGAAAATCGATGCCACTGGTTGGCAACTTCTGCAGCGATGCGCGCCGGTGTTCCAGGTCAATGACGATTTCCGCAGTACTCGGTTCCGACGGCGGAACAATGATTGGCTGGCCGGTGGTTGCGTTTTGAATTTGCTGCATCAGCGGATGGAACTGTTCCGCAGTAGCGACCTCTATGCGTACAGTCCGATCATCCTGCCAGGCGTTGCCAAAGTGAAAAGCGAAAAACGGTGGCAGCTCAAAACGATGTGCGACCTGTAAGTTCTGTTTGTCGATCAGTAGCAGATGTACCGGATCATCACCACTCCACTCAAGGCGTTGCATAAACGAGATCGTGGCATCGCTGTTGTTGCGGTAGTGCAGCGGTGACAGCACGAATACCAGGTAGCGATCGGTGATTGCAAAGTCGTGCACCATATCTGCGTTTGGCGCATCCACCAGCCCTGTGCGGCTGAGCTGGCCACTGCTGGTCAGTTCATATAACACCAGTTTGCCAGAGCCACTCTGATAGCCAAAACTCCAGATGCGTCCACTGGGGTCGGTGCGTGGGTGCGCGGAAAACGGCAGGCCGTCGGTCTCGTCAGAAAACACTTTTCTGCCTAGCGTATCGAGGGTATGCGCATCCATGCGCCATGGTGAGCCTGCCTCCCACAGAGCGAGCACTTCATTGTCCAGTGGCAGTACCGAGGTATTGGCTGCGTTGATATTGTCAGGTCGCATCACATCATGGCTGTCGCTGATACTGGTGCCAAAGCCGCTCCACAGAAAACGCCCGGCTGCTTCCTCCGCGACCAGCTTATCGGTTTGAACCAGCTTTGCAGTATGGGTGACGGTGTTGCCGTGCAGTGAAAACGAGTGGACCATTCCATCGCCATCGAACCAGTGCTGATAGCGAGTATTGCCACGCTGCATCAGTGCAGGTCCGTTGCGATACAGCGTGCCGCTCAGGTCGGCTGGTAAGGGGCGGTCAAAGGCTACCCTGGTAGGGCCAAACGATTCAGGCACATCCTTAAAGCTACTTGCAAAGGCCTGGTGGGGCAGAGCATGTTCAGCAGCGAGCGATGGCATCGAGTGCAAGCCTGTGCCGGCAACGGCCGCCAGTGTTGCTTTGCAAAAGTGGCGGCGTGTCATTGTGCCGCGCTGTGTTTTTGATTTCACGGTTACGGTTCTCGTGTGTGGCGCTAACTTATTGGGTTGCGTCGGGGTTGAGCTATCGCAGCGTGATGTTGATTGCCATGCCGGCATCGGTCAGCTCAAAACGAGTGTCGGACCAGCCTGGTGCGCCAAAAATTGACTTACCCTGTAGCGATGCACCCCACGGCTCTTTGGGAAGCCCAAGTAAGTTGGTATCGAGCTCACCGTTGCTGTTTACGTCGTGAAATACCATGATCGCGTATTCACCCGGCTCAAGATCGCTAAACGAAAACTCAATGTCACCTTCGACTGCGGCTTTGCGCATGGCGAGCAACGAGGTCTTACCAAAGGTGTCTTCGGCGTTGTATACCGCAAGCAGTACCTCGCCAGCTGCCTGTGTAACAGTTGAAACGGTGACATCAAGTGATGTCGACTGTGCACTGGCCGTTGCAGTGATTGTGCAGGCAGTCATAATGAGTGCCGTAACCGTGTTGCGGCCCATAGCTTTTATAGTATTAGTGATCATTTGCAGTTTCCTTGTTCCTGGTGGTGATAGATAAAATAGAACGCTACTTAGTTGCCAGTGTGGTGTTAAACCACTCGATTAACGTCTGTCCGAGTTGCGTGTTGAAAGCACTTCGATCAAACCCCGCCGGGTCGATAGCAACTTCACTAAGCGACTGTTGCCACGCAGCGTTTACCGGTGCAATAAAGCTGAAGTGGCCAGCACCTGGTGCGCTGCTGACTTCCGCATGTGGTGCAATGTGTTGCAGTCGTTGTCGGTGATACTGGTGCGGCAGAATTTCGTCGAACTCGGCGGCAATCACTCTTATTGCCACCTTGTCGTCGATGCGAGACTCCTTGTCGATCACGCTGCCGAGTGGTGCCAGCAACACGACTGATGAGATGGACAGTTCAGAGGCCTTCACCTGCGGGTTGGCGGGCAGCTGAAACGGGCTGTCGCTGACGCCGGTTGTCCCAATAGTCGGGTCACCATAGCCGCAGGACGGGTCGTCATCCACGCTGGTGCAGTGCTCAATCAGTGCAGCACGGTCAGGACTGGCCCCAACCATAGCTGCAACCGTATAGCCGCCGACGGAATGTCCAATCGCCCCTATGCGACTGTTGTCAATCAGCGCTGCGAAAGTGGCATCCTCAGTCAGTGCGTTTAAGAGTGAGGTAAGCTGCCGCGGGCGCTCATCGAAGTACTGCTCGCTGGCCAGCAGCGATCGGTCCTGATAATTGTCACCAGGGTGCGTCGGAGCCGCGACGATATACCCCGCGGAAGCAAGCGCTTCGGCAATAGGGTGGTGCGCGATATTCGAGCCCCCCGTGCCGTGTGACAGCAGCAACAACGGGTGTTTACCTGAAGCAGGCAGTGCCGCATTACTTGCCGCGTAAGGTGTGAATGGCCCTGCGTTGATCGCGACTGCTCTGTCACTGGTCGGATACCAGATCGCCACCTCGACGCGGGTGTCGTAGTGTTCGTAAGTCCACTGCCGCAGCCCTGCGTTTGAGGCCTCCACCGCGCCTGCCTGCAAACCGCTCAGTGCCAGCCAGGCGCCGGTGAGCCAGACACCGATCCGT
>CAYMFQ010000035.1:19018-39261 GCA_964389335.1 uncultured Granulosicoccaceae bacterium | reverse complement strand
TCGTTATACGCGTCTTTGTGTGGCTTGCTAAGTACGAGAGTTCGTTGATCGGAGATCGACTCCCACCTGCTTGCAGACACTTCGGTGGGAGGACAACTCCGTTGCACGAACATGTTACGCTGGTTTGTAACAGTCTACATGGGATCGGGCACATAGTCGCTCATTTCGATTGCCAACCTAATTTTCAATTAACCCGCCATCATCTGGCTTTTAAATTCCTGCTCAAGCGCTGCAATTTCCGCTAGTTCCGCTTCGGTAAAGCCGGCACTCAGCCGAGCCTGACGATTAAACGGGCCTCTGAGTGCAATGCGACCGTGCTGTCGCAGCAGCTTACCGAATGTGTCGATTGGCTCAAGATCGCGCTGCTGGCATAGTGCATTAAACCAGCGGTTGCCAATTCTGACATGATCGACCTCTTCCGCCAGTATGCGCTCAAGTATTGCTACGGTAGCGGTATCTTCGACTTCGGTGAGCTTTCGAATCATGGCCGGTGTGACATCGAGTCCTCTGGCCTCAAGCACGCGTGGCACCAGCGCCATTCTGACCATGACGTCGTAGTCGGTTTCAACAGCCATTGACCACATACCACCATGCGCAGGCAATGCACCGTAATTGCTTTCAAGGTCTTGTAGACGCTGGTTGAGCAATGAAAAGTGTACAGCTTCTTCACTGGCAACACGTATCCAGTCCTGATAGTACTCAACCGGCATGTTGCGAAAACGGTAGATCGCATCGAGCGCCAGGTTAACCGCATTGAACTCGATATGTGCGATGGCATGAATTAACCCCACACGACCGGCAACACTGCCAAGCCTTCGACGTGGCACCTGCGCCGGGTGTACCAGCATGGGTAAACACGGTCGTCCCGGATCGGTAACAGGTATTACAGTCACGGCATCTGACGCACAGGCAAAACGGCCTTCGTTTATCACCGCGGATAGTGCGCGAACCTTTTTGTGCTTATGCGGCACACTGCAACAACACAAAGCGTCCAGTGCCAGTGCAAAGATGTCTTGATTGGAGGCTGTTGTCATTGCTCAGTGCTATTTTTGACCAGGGCCATTTTTTAGTTGACGCTCAACGCTGTTTGTTAGTTGTCGCTTTTCACTAATTGTTACTTGTTGCTCAACCCGGGCTTTTACTTTCAAGCTTACGGTAGCTGTTAAACAACGCCCGCGACAACAGCTCGCGACCATCAAGCTGATAGTGAATCAGTGCGCGCATCAGGTCCCGTGCCTGCTTTAAGCTAACCGGGTCTTCGAGGTTACCCACCGCCAGATCGTGCAGGGTTTTACCACGCACAGTTAACGGTGTACCAACGGCATCTGGTTCATCGTTCGGCAGTGTTGGGCCTTCCGGCACGCGATAACGGTAGTCGGTATCAGCAGCAATCATCTCACCGGTCTGGTAATCATGATCCAGTACCGGCTCATAACCAATGTGGGTCAGTAACTCGAGTTCAAAGTTGCGCAATGATGCGTCACGCAGTGAAAGGTCATCGAGTGTGGTGATGACTGACCAATAGCGCGCAAACAACTCGGGCGCCGGATCGTCACGTGGTAACAGATGATAAATGAGTTCGTTAACGTAGTAGCCACATGCAAGCGCCTGCCCTTGAAGATGCACTGACCGACCGGCCTCTTCCACTGCCGACATGACGGGCAACTCGCCCCGCCCGGCCCACGATACGTGCAAACTTCGAAACGGTTGCAGCATCAGAGATTTTTTTGCCTTGCCGGTTTTTACACCGCGTGCAAGCAAAGAAACGCGACCGTGCTCCGGGGTAAACAACTCGACAATCATGCTTGTGTCGCGATACGCACGGGTATGGATAACAAACGCCGGTTGCAGCTGCTGCCTGATCACAACTACAGGCTACACCGTAGCGTACTGCGAGTTATTCATGGTCGTAGCCAAGATTGCGAATCATGTTGGCATCGTCAGACCATCCATCTTTGACTTTGACCCACATATCAAGATGCACTTTGCGGTCGAACATTTGCTGCATTTCGCGCCGTGCACGACTGCCGATCTCTTTCAGACCCGCACCGCCCTTACCGATGACAATAGACTTCTGGCTCTGCTTTTCCACCCAGATTACCGCCGATATACGCAACAACCGGCCGTTGTCTTCGAACTGTTCAATTTCGACACTGACTGAATAGGGTAGCTCCTGTGAAAGAAACCGGGTCAGTTGCTCACGCACCAGTTCAGAGGCGAGAAACCTGGACGAGCGATCTGTAAACGAATCCTCGTCATAAGCGAAAGGTCCGGCAGGTAGCAGCTGCTCGATCTGCTCTTCTAGTACCTTGACGTTGTGTCCCTTACTGGCACTAATCGGTATAACCGCATGCGCCTGCTCGGTAACGGCAAGCTCCTGCAGCCAGGGCAACAGTTTTTCTTTCGGCGTGACTTTGTCGACCTTGTTGACCACCAAAATCCATGGACATTGCTGTTGCTGAACAATGTCAAAGGCAAGCTGATCATCGTCGGACCAGACCAGTGCCTGCACCACCAGCAGCAATACATCGGCCCCGGTAGTTGCCGACGACGCGGTTTTGTTGAGCACGCGGTTGAGTGTGCGCTTGCCACCACCGTGAATACCGGGGGTATCAATGTAGATAAACTGGCTCTCGCCATGGGTATTAATGCCGAGCACGGCATGCCGCGTGGTTTGCGGCTTGTGCGCTGTGATGCTCAGCTTCTGACCGATCAGGCGATTGAGCAAGGTGGATTTGCCGACGTTGGGGCGCCCGGCAATGGCGATGGTGCCGCAACGTGTACTCATGCGCTGTCCGAGCCGACGGCATCGGCTTTCTCAAGTAGCTGTGTTAGCACCTTCTCTGCAGCGGCCTGTTCTGCCCGTCGCCGGCTGGTGCCAGAAGCCTCACCGTCTAATTCCAGTGACTCTACCCGGCACAAGACCAGAAATTCTCGACAGTGCGCCTCGCCACTGGTGCGTACAAGCTGGTAGTCCGGGATGGGAATTTTGCGATGCTGCAGGTACTCCTGCAATCGGCTCTTTGCATCTTTCTGCGGTTCGTCAGGCGGCAGGTTGGCAAGCCTGCTGGCATACAGATGTTTAATGACTGTTGCTGCTGCATCGTACCCGCCATCAATATATACCGCGCCAATCAACGCTTCTATGGCATCGGCAAGAATGGAACTGCGCTTAAAGCCACCACTTTTGAGCTCGCCAGTCCCGAGTTTCAGGTAGTCGCCAACGCCTATGTCACGGCCAATGTCAGCCAGTGTGGTGCCCCTGACCAGTGTTGCACGCAGACGGCTGAGCTGGCCCTCGTTGTACTCGGGGCGCAGCTGATAAATTTCTGAGGCGATAACGAAGTTGAGCGCCCCGTCGCCGAGAAACTCCAGACGTTCGTTATTACGGGAACCGGCACTGCGATGCGTCAGCGCAGCTTCGAGCAACGATGCATCGGAGAATTCGTATTTAAGTTGCGTGGTGCTGAAGCGATGTGCGGTTTTCAAATTCTGGCTTGCTGGACCCGGTGTTGGCTACGGGCAATCAGCCAGGATGTTTCCGCATCTGAGCGGCGGGATACCGGGCTGACCGTTCTCACGTACACAGGCCAGACGGGTATGCACTGGCAGGCAGTGCGCCACCGCACGGAGGATTTAACCGACCGCCGATCAGTAATTTTGATCGGCGGTCGCGCCCCGCGGGGAATTAGTCTTTAGTTGGTGAACTGCTCGTCGAAGCCTGCAACGATTTCGAGATTGTACATGAGTTTACGACGTTCCTCATATTTCACGTCAAGCACCCACTCGCCATTGTTATCGCGTGCAACTTTGATGATTTCACCTGGATCGAGGTGATCGAGGTCCTGCGCTATGAAACGCCCTTTGAGCTTGCTAAGCAGTTCGCGTTTTGGCTTGGAACGCAGTTCTTCATCAGCGACCACATCCTGCACAATCTGCTTGACCGCATAATTGCTCATGTAGACTGGAACCAATTGAAATCCGGTAACCGCTACGACACCAAGTATCCCCAACGTGACCAGCCATTTAATCATTTTACTTTGCCCTAATGTATGCCTTTGCCGATCCTGCTCCATTGCACGCCATCACCACTGCCCCAGTTGAAATGCATCCACACCATGAATGCTTTGCCTACCAGGTGGTCTTCAGGCACAAATCCCCAGAACCGACTATCGTTACTGTTATCTCGGTTATCTCCCAAAGCAAAATACATTCCCTCCGGAACCTCGACTTCCAGATTTCCAGGGCGGGCCACACTGGAATTCAGGATCTGATGCATAGCGCCATCAATTTCTTCCTCGATTTGTATCAACCTTGAAGATCCGCCATCCGGATCGTCGTACGGTCCGATAACCTGCTGTACCGCGGGCTGGCCGTTAACGGTGAGCTGTTTGTTTTCGTATCGGATCAGGTCGCCAGGTACGCCAACTATCCGCTTGATGTAGTCGAGACGGGGTTCACGCGGAAAGCGAAACACCGCCACATCACCGCGCTCCGGCGCGCCGGTATCGAGGATTTTCTTATGCAGCACCGGCAACCGAACACCATAGGCAAATTTGTTGACCAGAATGAAGTCACCGATAAGCAGGGTCGGCTTCATTGAGCCGGATGGAATGCGAAACGGCTCGAATACGAATGAGCGCAACACCAGTACCAGTAATAGCAACGGGAAAAACGAACGCGCGTACTCAACCGGCCAGCTGTCCGGACGGCTAACAACAACGCCAATCAGCCAGATGACACCACAGGCCAACGTAAACAACACCAGCAACAACGAAAAATCTATATTCATAAACGTGAAGGCGCTGCGGCCTAACCCCCGGACTTGTTATCAACCTGCAACACCGCGAGAAACGCCTCTTGTGGAATTTCCACACTGCCGATTTGTTTCATGCGCCGTTTGCCGGCTTTTTGTTTTTCGAGTAATTTTTTCTTGCGGGTGATGTCGCCGCCGTAACACTTGGCGGTAACATTTTTGCGCAATGCCTTGACGTTGCTGCGCGCAATAATGTGCGTGCCGATGGCCGCCTGCACAGCAACATCAAACATTTGTCGGGGTATCAGCTCTTTCATCTTTTCGACCAACTCGCGACCACGTGACTGGGATCGGTCACGGTGTACGATTACGGCCAGCGCATCGACAGTATCGCCGTTAATGAGGATATCGACCTTAACCAGATCGGCGGCCTGAAAACGCAGGAAACTGTAGTCAAACGAGGCATAACCGCGGCTGACTGACTTAAGGCGATCGAAGAAATCGAGCACGACTTCGCTCAGCGGCAGTTCATACGTCAGAGACACCTGACGCCCCATATACTGCATGTTTTTTTGTACGCCGCGCTTTTCAATACAGAGAGTAATCACATCACCAAGGTATTCCTGCGGCACCAGCACGTTAGCCTGAATGATAGGCTCGCGCACCTCTTCGAGCTGATTTGGCGCCAACAACTGCGAAGGATTGTGGATGTATATGGTTTCGCCCTGAGTGCTGAGCAACTCATAAACAACTGTGGGTGCCGTGGTGATCAGGTCGAGTTGGTACTCACGTTCCAGCCGCTCCTGAATAATCTCCATATGCAGCATACCCAGAAAACCGCAGCGAAAACCAAAGCCGAGTGCGGCGGAAGTTTCGGGCTCATAATGCAACGATGCATCATTCAGACGAAGCTTCTGCAGCGCATCGCGAAAGGACTCATAGTCATCAGAGCTAACCGGGTACAGACCGGCAAACACGCGCGGCTGTACTTCTCTGAAACCTTCGAGTGCTTCTTCGCACTGAGCGTTCTCCAGTGTGATGGTATCACCGACGCGCGCGGCCTCGATCTCTTTGATGCCAGCGATGATGTACCCAACCTGCCCGGTCTCAAGCACTGGCAATTCAACGCGCTTTGGCGAAAAGACACCGACTGAGTCAACCTGAAAGTTGCGCCCGGTAGACATGATGCGAATCTTGTCGCGCTTCTTCAGCGACCCACTGACGATACGCACAAGCGTTATAACGCCGACAAAGTTATCGAACCATGAGTCAATGATCAGCGCCTGCAGCGGCGCGCCAGTCTCGCCAGTGGGTGGCGGCACCCGATCAACCAGCATCTCCAGCACATCGGCAATACCTTCACCGGTTTTCGCACTGCAGTGGATGGCATCGTGCGCTTCGATACCGATAATTTCCTCGATTTCGTCGACGACTCGTTCCGGATCGGCGGCAGGTAAGTCGATCTTGTTCAGTACTGGAATCACTTCCAGGTCCTGTTCGATCGCGGTGTAGCAGTTGGCCACACTCTGCGCCTCAACGCCCTGCGAGGCGTCAACCACCAGCAACGCACCTTCGCAAGCCGACAGCGAACGCGATACTTCGTAGGAGAAATCTACGTGACCTGGCGTGTCGATGAAGTTGAGTTGATAAGTTTCGCCATCCTTCGCTGTATATTCCAGCGATACAGACTGCGCCTTGATGGTAATACCGCGCTCGCGTTCCAGATCCATCGAGTCGAGCACCTGGTCTGACATTTCCCGATCTGAAAGACCGCCACACACCTGTATAAACCGATCCGCAATGGTCGATTTACCATGGTCTATGTGCGCAATAATAGAGAAGTTTCGTATGTGTGACTGCTGCATCAGCTAACGCGTTGCTCCAGGTCAACGACCTTTTGTAGTGCCTCTAGGTCCAGAAAATGGCGGCATATCTCAACGCCGCGTAAGGTTAATACCGGCACCGCATCGTTGTATCGTTTTACCAGAGCGGGATCATCGTCGATATCGATAACCCGCACGGTGTAGGGCATCTCTGCTTTTAACTCGCGCAGCAACTGCAGCATGTCTTCGCACAGATGGCAGCCGTAGCGGCTGTATACTTCCAGTTCAATGGGCGCAGGTCGCGCCTCGTCGAATCGGCTGCTCAAAGCGTGTTGTATTCGGGGTTATTTTATACCGCTCGCTACTCAACTGTCAGCGCTAAAAATATCGGTCCCTGTGCGCGCTGCACAAGTACGGCGATTGACGCACCCGCAGTCACCCCTTCCATGGCTTTGTCAAAGTCTTCCACGGTTTCAATGTGCGCGTTGTCGATCATTGTCAGCACGTCTCCCTCTCTGATGCCGGCCATTCTTGCAGGACCGTCACCCACTCGGGCCACCACAACGCCCTCACCGGCTTCAAGCGACAGTGCGGAACGCAGTTCGTCATCAACCGGGGCGACTTCAATACCGAGTTTGTTACTGGTTTTGGCAGTTTCGGGCTTATCGCGGCTGGCCAGTTCATCGGCACCTGGAAGCTCACCAATAAGTACTTCCAACTGTACGCGTTCGCCTTTGCGAATCACTTCAACGTCAGCGGTGTTGTTGGCACGGACCTGCCCGACCAGCGGCGGCAGAGAGCTGGACTTATCAACGTACTGGCCATTAAAGCCGACGATTATATCGCCTACTTCAAGGTCTGAACCGGCGGCCGGACTTTCAGGCAAAATGCGCGAAATCAGCGCGCCGTGAGCGGTTTCCATATCAAAGGACTGAGCGAGTTCACGCGTGACTTCCTGAATAATGACACCCAGCCAGCCGCGCGATACTTTGCCGCTGTCTTTCAGCTGATCGGCGATGTCGATGGCCATTTCGATCGGGATTGAAAACGACAGCCCCATGAATCCGCCGGTGCGGCTGTAGATTTGAGAGTTGATTCCAACAACTTCGCCTTCCATATTGAACAGCGGCCCACCCGAGTTACCGGGGTTAATGGCAACGTCGGTCTGTATAAAGGGAACGTAATTTTCGCGCGGCAATGAGCGGCCGGTAGCGCTGACAATGCCCGCTGTCACAGAAAAGTCGAACCCGAATGGCGAACCAATCGCAAGTACCCACTCGCCCACTTTCAGTTCGCTTGATTTGCCGATACGGGCGGCGGGCAACCCGGTGGCATCGATCTTTAGTACGGCCACGTCACTGCGGGGGTCTTTGCCAACCAGCTCGGCAACAAACTGTCGTCGATCATGCAGGCGAACAATGATTTCATCGGCACCGTCGATGACGTGATTGTTGGTCATGACGTAGCCGTCAGCGGAGACGATAAAGCCGGAGCCGAGTGAGTCAGAATCAAACTGCTGCTCGCGAAACCCGGGCGACTGCTCTTCCAGAAATTTACGAAAAAACTCGCCAAAGGGTGAATCATCGAGCTGTGGAATTTCATTATTACCAGTAGCAGCTGGCGCTTTGCCGCTGGTGGTACTGATATTCACCACTGACTCGTGATTGTTTTCAACCAGCTCGGTGAAGTCAGGGAGTGCGGCTGAAGCAAGTTGACTGTGCAAAAACAGGGCAATCGCAATTACCCCCGATCCGATCATGTTCTTCAGTCTGTTCGTCATGTTTTCTCCGAGTTTCCGGTCTCATCCAAGTCATTGTTGGACTGTTCAACGGCCCGGCTTACGTTGCTCCCCGGCCTGCCGGAATAGTCGATTCCGTGTTGCGCAAACGACTTGAATCGCCTGCAGTTAATCCGCTGCTGTGTCAGTAAGCCACTTTCCCAGCAGCAGATTTTATTGAATTCGTTGCAATTGATACGCAAACAACCAGTGGTCGGGCTTCCGGACAAAGCCAGCGCGCCGATCAGCATGCAGGCGCCGAGTGGGAATCAGAATGGCTTGCCGGCGTGCGATTAAACGGGATCGCAAACCAGCGATTTCCTGGCCTTCGCCTCAATTGAACGCACCAGCAGGTTTGAACACAGCAATCCTGACGCCAGTCCAGACAAAATACCAACCAGCAACAAAGCATCAGAGCCCGGCACAACAAGGCGGCTACCAATCGCAAATAATAGCATAACAATCATCGGAACCAGATAAATGACCGCTGACAGGGCGAGCAAAAGGCGAGTTGGAAACGAGACCTGGATTCGCTGTCCAGCAGTGAGGTTTGCCACTGGCACGGTAAAGTGATTGACGGATAGCTTGAGTGTTTCATCGCCCGGAGCCTGGAACAGGCGTTTCAGGCAACCGCCCCGACAGCCTTTACAGGCCTCACTTTGAACCTGCACAGCCACGTGCCCTGCTTCTATCTGCTTTATTGTTACATCACAGAGACTGCGCACGGCATCGGCGGCAGGCCTGTCACTCGGGCTGCTATTGCTCAAGTGCGATGGATTCGCCGACCATTTTGACGGTGTGGATCGGCACTTCGCCTACTACTGTTGCATGCCATTCGCCAAGTTCTATGCCGTAGGCACTGACAGCGCCCATCGTTGACATGCCCTGCAGGTTACTATCTTCGCCGGACTCGGCAACAAAAATAGACACGGACGACAGACCGTCTGAATACATTAGCCGGCGCGCCGGCTTGGGTGAGCCGGCAACCGGGCTGATTTGCTCGCCGGTGAGTTCAAAGCCATTCGGAAGTGCCATGCTTCTGACGGAAGGTATGTCCGACTGAACCACAGGTTGCAACGCCTCCTGCAGGTCGGTGCCCGCCAGCCACTCGTAGCGCGTGCCCTGAGTGGTGACCTGAAATACATCCATGGGTGCCGGCTCGCTGAGCTCAATCTCGGTGAACATTACCTGCTCAAGCACCCTGCCGGTGTAGTCACTCATAGCCGAACGCAGCAGCAGTGAAGTTTCCTTATCAATCCAGAGTCGATAGCCATAGCGGTACTCGTCCAGCGGACTGATATCGATGGTTCTGGTGGGTCGATCAGCTACACGGGCTGTGCCGAGTTCCTTGAAACGGTAGTGCGACTGCAGCAGTTCCATTTGCTCAGGTTCGAAGCGCGGGAATGGCGTGCGCGGTTTGGCTTTGCTGACGATCACCGACTTGCTGCCGGGCCAGATGCAAACGACGTCATCGGCATTGCGAATGATTTCGCGGGCCTCACCGTTCAGTGATACCAGTCGCTCATGCTCTATCCCATCCTTTTTCCGGTGGTAGATTTTCATCGATTCGATGTCGCCATCGTGCAGGTACACGAAAGTGCCGTTGTAATCGAGATCCTGCATGGCGATCGACATTTTCTCGATCCAGCCACGGGCGTCTTCTCCGGCCCGGGCCGCGGAGGCTGCCACAAACACAACAGCCAGCAACGCCAATATCGTGGAAGCCGGCTTCACAGGGGCGCTAACCGCCCGCGAGCACTGGATTAAATTTGGGGAAAGCATCGCAAACATGGGGTTTAGAAAGCTTCGCTTCTCAGAACACTGGTGTCGTAACCGACCACACGTGTGTGTGAAATCATGCCCTGCACCTTGCCCATTGCCGCATCTTCAAGATGGTTGGTCAGGTACGAATTCAGCTGCTGCTCTACTTTAATTGCATGGCCCTGCTGGCCTCCATCGCGCCAGTGGGTACCGCCTCCGGTCAATACGGCAGGCACTACACTACCGGACAATGCGACTGGCTGCGCCGTTGAAGAACCGGGGGCCAGTCTGGCTATTTCAGGACCCGTCGAGCCGCCACCGGCCAAGCTCGGGCCATCGGTACTGTTGAGGCCGGTACCGAAAAACTGCAACGCACCGAAACTCGCGAGTGCAACCGTAGCTGCCATACCGAATGCCGCGACAGACTTCCAGCGCCGATTGGAACGTGCCAGTGCGCTGATGTCGGCAACCTCACCGGCACTTTGCACTCGATTATTATCAACAGCAGGACGCTGCAGCGGGACTACTTTGTCATCGCGTGCAAACGCGCTGTCGTATTCCGCCGGATCATCGGCGGAATAAGTCATTTCGTCATCAAGGCAGGCACTCACACGGGCGCAAAAATCTGTGCTGAGCGCGCTGTGATAGTCCTTTTGCATGACATCTCGAGTAAGGTGGAAAGCCTGCCACGCCTGCATGCCACGCTCGTCCTGAGTGAGCTGATCGAGAAGCTGATCGATCTGCTCGGCGGTAGCGCTACCGTTGGGTGTGCCATCGACGGGCTCGCCATCAGTCAGCGCGGACAGTTTCTCGTAATAGTTGTGTTCTTGGTTAGGCATATCAGTAATGTATTCTTCTGACCTAATTTAACGGTTTGCCGGTTTCATCAATCAACGGGTGTAGTTTCTGTTCGATTGCCTCTCTGGCTCGAAAAATTCGCGATCGCACGGTACCTATCGGGCACTCCATGACTTCCGCGATCTCCTCGTATGACATCCCCTTCAACTCTCTTAAGGTAATAGCTGCTTTTAGCTCATCCGGCAGTGACAGTATTGTCTGCTGCACGGTGGAGGACACTTCGTCTGTCATCAGCTCGCGTTGTGGATCGGCAATATCGTGCAACGCTGCAGCAGATTCGAAGTGTTCGGCATCGGCTATATCCGTCCCGTCTGTCACCTTACGACTCATCGACGCCAGGTGATTCTTGGCTGTGTTTATCGATATTCGATACAACCATGTATAAAAAGCACTGTCGCCGCGAAAGTTCTTTAACCCTCGATAGGCTTTGATAAATGCTTCCTGGGTTACATCCTGCACCTCTGCGTGGTCGTGTACCAGGCGAGAGACCAGGCTGGCGATCTTGTGCTGATATTTGAGCACCAGCAGATCAAACGCCTTTTTGTCTCCGCTTTGCACACGCCGCACCAGTGCGAGATCAACCTCTCGTTCACTCATGCAGACTGGACCAATGCGGGTGACTTACGCGTTCTATGACTGTTCCAGTGACTTTTAGTTTCAGGAATTTTCATACTTTTGTGATAAACGGGGACCGAAACACAGGTCGGGCATCTGGCTCACTCAGCTTGGAACCGGTTAACCAATTATAACCTTTTCCGCTCAAGTTTTTGATGCAACGGTGCTCGGTATCAGGCCGGAATGCGAAAAAAATGCTCGCGATAGTGGCGCAGCTCGTCAATTGAGTCGCGAATATCGCTGAGGGCAAGGTGTGCCGACTGCTTTGCCACCCCTTTTGCGACCGACGGTGCCCAGCGTTTGGCCAGCTCTTTTACGCTACTGACATCGAGATTGCGGTAGTGAAAAAACGACTCGAGTTGCCGCATATGACGCGCCATAAACCGTCGGTCCTGGCAAATGCTGTTGCCACACATCGGACTGACGCCGGACTCTACCCACTGTTGCAGAAATTCAAGGGTCTGTGCTTCGGCATCTGTGGCGGTATACGGGCTGTTTTTCACACGCTCAACCAGACCGGAGGCATTGTGATGCTGCGTATTCCATTCATCCATGCCATCAAGCGCCGCATCCGGTACCGATACCGCCAGCACCGGCCCTTCCGCCAGCTCATTCAAATCTGAATCAGTGACGATCGTTGCGATCTCGATGATATGATCGGTGTCGGGGTCGAGACCGGTCATTTCTAGGTCGATCCAAATCAGGTTATCTGCTGAGACCTGGCTCATTCAGAGGCACTCCAGTAACTATTGCCAAGGTTAGAAAAATGAGGGCGAGGGTACCGCATGTTAAATGATAGCTCCATTTCGAGGTCGTATTTGTCACGCTACCACCGGCGCCGCGGACGCTAGCGCATGGCAGCCCCCAGGCATCCCCAACCAGCTGATACGCCTGAGCCTGCCGTGCAACCGGCGCTGGTCATTGCAAACTTCGGCGCTGATGTGGACCTGCTGACCGAACAGGGAGACAGGGTCACCGCCACTCCGTTAAAAAAGCTTGGCATGCTGGTGACCGGGGACCGCGTTGTTGTTGAGATCGACGGCAGCACAGCGCGAGTGCGTGAACGCGAGGAGCGCCGCACCACGCTGTCACGAACAGACCGCAACGGTAAGCTCAAACCAGTGGCAGCCAACCTGACCCAATTGGTTGTGGTAACCGCACCGGCCCCGCCGTTCGACCCGATGCTGATAGATCGTTATCTGGTTGCCGCCAGACAAATTGGCGTCGACGTCACCATTGTGATCAATAAAACCGACCTTCTTGACGACGGTGGCAATGATACCCCCGATAACAGCAGCAGCGCGGCACAGGCGGATGCCATAGAAACACTTTACACAGGCATTGGTTATCCGGTGCTGCGAACCTGCCTCAGCAATGGAGATGGCGTCAATGCACTAATCGAGCGCCTGCACGATCATGTATCTATCTTAGTCGGCCAGTCTGGTGTGGGGAAATCATCGCTGTTAAATCGGCTGATTCCCGATCTGGATGTACGCACCGGTGCACTGTCCAGTCAGTCGGGCCTGGGCAGGCACACTACTTCGGTGACGACCTGGTTTGCGCTACCCGACGGTGGCGCCATCATAGACTCCGCCGGTGTGCGGCAGTTTTCACTCGACCATATTCCACACGCAGATATTCAAAGCGGCTTCATCGAGATTAGCGAGGCCGCGCAACACTGTAAATTCAATAACTGTACCCATCAGCACGAACCCGAGTGCGCAGTGCAGGAGGCACTGAAAGCACAGCAAATATCACCGCAACGGTTTGAACATTTCACCGTGTTGCGTGAGAGTTCGGTCAGTGCGAATCAAATGTATTAACCCGGGGAATCTGCACGACAGCGCACCGCCGCGCAGTGCAGAATCCCCTAACGACGTTTACGGGTAAGGTAACGACAACACCGCAGCGTAATATGTCAGGCTGCAGGTATTACCGGAGGAAAACAACGTGACAACCACCTACAAGACGATTGTTCCGCAACCCATGAGCAGCTACATCGGCGCGGAGATCTCCGACATCGACGTCACTCAGTGCAGCGATGAGCAGTTCGCCGAGCTGAAAAAGGCGTTTGTCGAATACGGCATTATCGCGATTCGTGAGCAAACACTGACACCGGCACAGCATGTCGAGTTTGCAGAGCGCTGGGGTGACATCAACGTCAACCGCTTTTTTAAGCCAAGCGACGAGCACCCGTTAATTGCCGAAGTACGCAAAGAGCCACACCAAAAGATGAATATCGGCGCGATCTGGCACACCGACCATTCCTATGACCTGGCACCAGCACTCGGCTCCATACTCTACGCTCGTGAAATTCCACCGGTCGGTGGAGATACGCTGTTTAACAGCATGCACGCCGCGTGGCTGACCCTGTCTGACGGAATGAAGGAAACACTGGCCGGACTGCGAGCCGTACATTCAAGTCGCCATGTATTCGGTGTGCTGACACCCGAGGCCTTTCCGGATATCGAAGGTCGTATCCAAAACTCACACGAAGCCAAACAGGACGCGGTACATAAGCTGGTTATCAAACACCCGGACTCTGGCAAAGAAATCCTCTACGTCAACCCTCAGTTCACTGTAGGCATTGAAGGCTGGAACAAAGACGAGTCAGACGCCCTGCTCGGCTTTTTGTACAACCATGCGAAGAAACCGGAGTTCAGTTGTCGCTTACGCTGGGCAGAAGGAACACTGGCAATCTGGGATAACCGCTCCACATGGCACTGTGCGCTGAACGATTACCAGGGACACCGCCGACTGATGCATCGCATCACGCTGGAAGGTGTTGAACTGGACGGATCGGCAGAACCTGCGCTTGCCGCTGCTGGCTAATTTTAAGCTCTAACCCAAAACCCGGGTGTGTAATCGCCCGGGTTATAACGGTGGTCAGCCTGACGCCGATGGACTGCCCGGCACCGGCCGTATAGCCGCTGATGCAGCCACCGGCAGCGGGACACTCCGGTGTGCTTCCACTAATGCTGCAAGACGCAACCTTGCAGAGTCCGGCATTGGCGCCACCTTTCCGGCTTTCTGATCCACATGCAGCAACATGAGTTCATGCGTTGCAGCCAGCGTATCGTCGTCTGCGTTGTACATGGCATGCATGATGTGCAGGCGCTTTTCATCAACACCGAGCACCCAGGTATCAAAGCGCAACGGTGCACCTTCTTTTACTTCGTGCAGATATTTTATGTGCGCCTCAACGCTGTAAATGGAACAACCGCTGGCGCTGCGCCACGGCTGGTCAAGCCCGACATAATCTTGCAAAGCGTCTGTGGCGACGGTAAAAGCCACAACATAGTAGCCATCGTTCATGTGGCCGTTGTAGTCAATCCACTGCGGCTGCACCGTCGCGGTATGTAAGCGGAGCGGCGTGGGTGGTTGGTCGTTGAGAGTGCTGTTTGGGCCGTTCAAAATTTGGCCGCTTCGGACGCGGGCCGACGCTCCGCGAGTATATCGATTTCAAAGGAGAACACGAGCTCACCATATTGATTATAAGCCTCGTTACGGCTGCGGATGATGCCCCACTTCTCCTTAATGACCTTATCCGGTTTTTCGATGATCTCGTAGGTATAGGTGAGGTTGTGGCCCGGCCGCACCGGCTTTAACCACTGCATATTTTGAAAGCCGATACCAGCGCCGTTTCTGCGTCCGTCGCGAACACCGGTAGCATAGCGCTCCATATAAGTAACCATAAGGCGCATCCAAACAGCGCAGATATGCCAGCCCGATGCAACCAGACCTAAATGCAGATCATCGCGCGCAGCGTCGATGTCCGTATGCATGGGTTGGGGATCATAGGCGACACCAAAGTCGATGATTTCTTTTTCACCAAACGTATGATTGCCAAAAACGTGAAACTCGCCAACCGGGATATCCTCGAACCAGCGCGATCGATAGACGTGTTCAATATCAGACATGTGAATCACCCTCCGGCTTGCAAGGTATCAGCATACAGGTATTGAGCTTTATGACGCGGGCATCGAGCTGATTAAGCACCGTTATCTCACAGTGCATTTCACCGTGATCTTTATGCACGGCATTGCGCCTCAGGTCAGTAACATCAATGGTGGCGTGCAGTGTATCGTTGGCAAACACCGGTATATACCAGCGCAGCGACTCGACACCTGTGGAACCGGCTGACGGAATCCCCTCTCTGCGCAGCGTATCAACAAACAGTCGCATCATTAACGCACACACCTGCCAGCCACTGGCACAGTGTCCGCCAAAGATTGATTTTTCAGCTACGGCCGCGTCAAGATGATACGGCTGCGGATCAAAATCCGTGGCGTACTCGACGATGGCCGATGCGTCTATCGTTGTGGAACCCGTTTGGAAGTTCGTACCGACGGAAAGATCATCCCAGTATTGCATGGGTGCTCCTTGTTTGATTATCCCGCTCTTGCGGGCATTGATTCATTTGCCACTTCCGCATTAAGCCGGCTACACAACCAAATCAGCAACACCAGCGACGCGATCGATAAGAGGCTAACCACGGGAATATTAACCAGACTATGATCCGGAAGTTCGCGCACCATGATACTGGAAATCACCGATGCCACGCCTGCCCCAAGGCTTTGTGTGGCCGATTGTAACGCCATATAGCCCGCGCGCTGATGCGGTGGTGGCACCAGGCTCGACAGTGTTTGCGACGGTACCGACCGCGCCGCGGCGAAGCCCATATAGGCAATGAAAACGATTGCCACAGGGATTGCGAGCTCAAGCGTAAATGCAAGGAAAGTAATAACAATTAAACCGGTGGCAAACAACCCCACGGGTAACATTGCACCATGACTATCCACCAGTTTGCCAGCTACTCGTGAAAGCACAAACGCAGCGACACCTCCCGCCATATATAACAGGCTTAACTGCTCACGCGGGAAACCCCGATTAAACTGCCAGTAGCCGGACAACTGCGGTATCAGTAAAAAGATCGAAAACACCGCAATAAACATAACACCAAGGCCCAGCTGATGCCGACGACTGCGGGCGACCTCTTTTAAAGACAGCGCCGGTTGACCAGACGCCTGTCCGAGCTCGGGCATGTAAACAAAGATGCAGGCAGCGACAAGCAGCGTTGCAGCCCCGACTGCCACAAAGGCCATTGGCCATGAAAAAAGCCGCGCCAGTTCCAGACCCAGTGGCACACCGATGACTGCGGCAGCAGAGAATGCTGCCGCCACTAAACCAAATGCACGGCCACGTCGCTGTGGCGCAACACCGTCTGTCAGAGACGCCAGCGCCAGAGCAGTAACCGGCCCTGCCGCCATACCCGCCAGCGCCCGAAACAGCAGCAGGGAATGATAATTCCATGCAAGGCCGGTGGCAGCCGTAGTGACCGCCAGCGCCACTACTGCCACCAACAATGAGCGCTTGCGATTGAAGTGATCAAGAAATCGGTAGACACAAAGCGCAGACACTGCTGCCGCCAGCGTGAAAATACCACCAACGGTGCCAATAGCGGACGCATCCATATTGATGGTTCTGGAAAAGTCAGGCCCCAGCGGCATGACCATGACAAAGTCCACCAGGTGCACAAACTGTACAGCCACGACGAGCCAGACCACCCGGTTTTCATCGGCCGCGGATAATGCAGAATGGTTCTGACTCAAAGTATTGTTCCTGACAACTGATCGACCCGAGACGCATGAGCGCAACTGGTGACGCCCTCGCTACACAGATTTTTCCGTGTAGGCTCCGTCGGTATATGTCGCGAGCGTTAAGATCAAAGTGGTACGGCTCACAGCGCGCCCAAACGAAGTGTTTGTGTGGCAGCTAAACCAGTGCCGCGTATGAAGTACTACGAATGATGTCACCAATCGGAACGGTGGCACCCAGATATTGCGTCATTACTACTCCGGCAAACCGGCGTTCCCGATCTACCCAGAAATAGGTACCTGCCGCGCCGGCCCATCCACCTTCACCCTGGGCGCTAAGCGACAACGCCTGACCGGTATCGGTCATCACTCGACCAAACAGATTCCAGCCATAACCGGGCAACGGATTCACACCGACGGCCAGTGGTCGCTGCGATGTCGGTATGCGGTTGCGCCACATCATGTCGACCATCGGGGCTGACAACACTGCCTCACCGGAGGGTGTTTTACCATCCATCAGTACCGGTAAAAAACGCTGAAAATCATCAGTGGTTGAGTAAAGACCGATGCCTCCGCGAACAAAGGCATCGCTGTTGACCGGATAGGCCGCATCAACATTCATCGCATACAGCCGCTGTGGGTCAGTGACCACTGTCATTGGTTCGCCAAGCTTTTTCTGGCCAAACATTGGCATCAGTCGATGTTGCTGATCGTCTGCAACTGTAAAGCTGGTATCAACCATACCGCATGGCTCAAACAGGCGCGTAGCCAGCAGTTGTTGCAGAGACTGACCGGACGCCACTTCAAGCACACGTGCCAGAACATCAATTGATACGCTGTAGCGCCACTGAGCACCGGGCTGTGCGGCGAGCGGACAGGCCAGTATTGCGTTGACCATTTCCTCAAGCGTACGGCTACCATCTTCTGCCAGTTGCGCTTTGCCGTACTGTAGCGCCACCGGGCAATCCGGCAGGAAATCATAAGAGAAACCAGCCCGATGGGTTAGTAGCTGTTCGATGGTTACGGGTTTGTGCAGTGGTTCAGTACCGCCATCCACCTGCACGGCTAACCGAGCCGCCTCTGGCAGGTAGAGGCTCACCGGATGTGCAAGCCCCAGCATGCCGTCTTCAATCATCTGCAGTGCCAGTACAGAAACAATTGGCTTTGTCATCGAATAGATTCGATACAGCGGTCGGTCCGGCAGGGGCTGCGCATTGAGTGCATCGGCCTGACCCACAGCACCACGGCTAAGCGGCCTGCCCTGATGCTCGACAGACCATTCGACACTACTGAACTGACCGGCAGACACATGCTTTTGAGCTATTGCGCCGATACGTTTCAAACGAGAGGTGTCTGATTTCACGTAATGTCCTGTGCCACTGTGAGTCGTGCGTTTATTCTACGCGTCCTCAGGCGGTATTACCCCTTTAGACAGCATAAAGCAGCCATAAAAGCGCCGCTCGCCGGTGGCGATCACAGCGTAGGCGCGCTTGGCCACGTCGTAGAATTCAAACCGCTCGACACCCTGAAGCTGAGTGGGTTGCTCTGCTGAAGTATCTATAACCGCCTGAACCTCTGCCTGGACTGCGGGTATTTCAGTCGGATTGTCAACCACTTCCATGCGCCTGGCCGAGTCGTCGATAAAAGTATCCAGCGGCATTAGCGACAGCACCGCGGCAACGGCCTCAGCAGAAGTCGCACAGTCCATGCGCAGTAGTTCACCAAGCGTTGTTTCCCGCGCTACTGTGTCGGCTGGAAAGTTTGTGTCGACAATCACCAGGTAGTCACCGTGGCCCATGGCGCGCAAGGCATACAGAACTTCCGCATTTAGTATCGGATTAATGTTTTTTAGCATGATTATTCCTGAGGCTTAACACAACAACCTGACAACCGTAACGCTGTGCGAAACATTTTGCCATCCGTAAAAAGCACTATTTCATTGACATGAACAGAAAAAACGCCGCACGCGTGCGTTGCTGTTCGCGAAAATCTGGTTGTAACGGGCCAGTGTATGGCACTATCAGTTGACGACGAAAGCGTAACCGGCCAATTGCAATTATTGCAGCGATCAAGTGAGCGAATATGCCTAACAAGAACATTGTCCTGATCATGACCGACAATCAGCAGGCCACAACACTGGCGTGCTATGGCAACACAGAAACCTACACACCCAACGCTGACAAACTTGCACAACAGGGCGTTATTTTTGACAACGCGTTTTGCCCCAATGCGTTTTGCTCGCCGTGCCGCGCATCAGTACTCACCGGTATGCTGCCATCACAGCACGGGGTACACAGCTGGATTGATGATCGCAAAGCGGATCAGTGGCCGGTAGGCTGGCATGCACTCAACGGGCTGCGCACACTGCCGCAACTGCTTAAGCAGGCGGGCTACAAAACCGCTCTGACAGGCAAGTACCACCTCGGCGATCCTAAGACCAGCATGCCGGGCTTTGACTACTGGGTGACGCTCGAAGATGGCCATGTGCGAAGCTTTTATCGCAATCGTATATTCGACAATGGCAACAGCTACCACCACGAAGGCAACTCAGTGGACTTTTTTACCGGCAAGGCGCAGGAATTTATCGTCGAGCAGGCCACAGCAAAACAACCCTTTTTTCTGTTCGTGCCCTACCCCGCACCCTATGGTCACTGGCCAGCCACGCGCGAGGCTGACCGCTGTCGTCACTCCGAACGCTACGATGACTGCCCGATGCACACCATTCCACGCTGCGCGCTAAGCGCTGAGGCCGTTGCCGGTTATGACATGCGCAAGGCCAACTCCGGTGGCGGGCTGGACTATTCGATGCTGATGCGAGCACCTAACGATATGACGACACTGCGTAACTACTACGCACAAATTTCAATGGTTGACGATGGCGTCGGCGCGCTGATGGACACACTCGATCAGCACAACCTGGCCGATGACACGCTGTTTATCTTTACTGCAGATCATGGATTGTCAGTTGGGCAACACGGCTTTTGGGGGCACGGCAGTGGCACGTTTCCATCAAACATGCATCGAGCCGCGCACTCGGTTCCACTGATTATTCGCGA
>CAYMFQ010000035.1:3726-18918 GCA_964389335.1 uncultured Granulosicoccaceae bacterium | reverse complement strand
GGCAGCAACAGCTACCCGATTGGCGATGAACTCTACGACATCGAACTCGACCCGGAGGAGACAGTTAACCTTGCCGATGATCCGGCCTTTGCAGATATCAAAGCGTTGTTAAAAAAACGTATGACCGAGTTCTTCTCTCAACATGTAAGAGAACAGGCTGATCTGTGGCGCGGTGGAGTGCCTCTGCAAAATACCGAGCGCCTCGCGTTCTGGAAAGATGTGTGGGGCGAGCAGTGGGCACCGGTCTATGCTTATGACGATACCTCGGATGCTGACAGCCAGCGTTAAACAATACGCTACCGCAGGAAATTTTATAGTCACGTTTGCATGACCACCGGTAACTGCTGCATACCATCTCGCACGGCGAAACCCACCAGGGCAACCACACGGGAACAGGCAAAGCCGAAAACAACGTCGGCAACACAGACCAGGGCGGTTTCTTCTAACTCGCACAATACATCTGTGCGGCAGCGACCACCGACACTGTTAAAGACATTGCCGGGCGGATGGTTTTATATGGGCACGGATACTCCAATGTATCCGCAAGACGGTGAATCTCCACGCCGCCCGGTATATGTCAGCCCTTTTGCCATGGCAGAAAACACGGTGAGCAATGCCGAGTTTGCACGTTTTGTTGCAGAGACTGGTTATGTCACCACAGCAGAGCAACTGGGACGTTCGTTTGTGTTCAAGCCGGCGTCGACACCTGGCGTCGGGTACAACATGCGCGAACACAACACGAGCACACAAAACACTGCCCCCATGCAAACCTCGGACAATCCGGTCAGCTACGCCCCCTGGTGGCACGATATAGAATCGGCCTGCTGGCATGCGCCACAGGGGGCCGGCTCGACCATTGTCGATATTCCACACCACCCGGTCACCCATGTCAGCTACACTGACGCGCTGCACTACTGCGACTGGTCAAACACAACACTGCCGACGGAAGCGCAATGGGAATACGCCGCACGAAGTGGCAAACCCGACTGTCTGTTCCCGTGGGGTAACTCACTGGAAGTCGAAGGCAAACATCAGTGCAATGTGTGGCAGGGTGACTTTCCAGCGCACAATACCGGTGCCGATGGCTATGAGCGAACAGCGCCGGTCGATGCATTTCCACCGAACGATTTTGGCATTTACCAAATGACTGGCAACGTGTGGGAATGGGTTGCCGATCGATTTACCGCACGTCACTCGCACCGAGAGGTAAAAGATCCACAGGGCCCGCTAAACGGCGACAGACGAGTGACTCGCGGCGGCTCTTTTCTCTGCCATCACTCCTATTGCACTCGTTATCATGTTTATTCGCGGCAGGCGTTAACGCCACAAACTACTTGTGAAAATGTCGGCTTCCGAGTGGTAGCGGTGATTAAACCCTGACCAGGGCGCAGAGATTCAGAATAAAAAGTGCTAGCGAACCAGGAACAGCGCTGTTTGCGGCACCAGTGTCACCACCATTAACGTAGCCAGAATGATGGCGATAAACGGCAGTACAGCAATACACACTTCTTTAAAATTCTCCTGAAACGCCGTCATCGCCACAATCAGATTTAGACCGATTGGTGGTGTTAAGAAACCAATCTCAAGGTTGATCACCATGATGATGCCCAGGTGAATGGGGTCAATACCTAGCGCCATGGCAGGACCAATAAGCAGCGGCGCAAGAATCAGAATGGCCGAAACCACATCAAACAGGCAACCAACCAATAACAGCAATACATTGATGGCGAGTAGAAAGGCAATCTTGCTCGATACGGTGTCACTGACCCAACTGGCGATAGCCTGCGGTATACCTTCAATGGTCAAAATGGTTTTTAAACTAAGGGCCACAGCGACAATCGGGAACAACATACCAAGCATTCTGGCGGTATCGACCGCCGTCATGAAAAAATCTTTAAGACCCAGCTCCCGATGAATAAACATCTCGACAAACAACCCATACGCCAGCGCTACCGCAGCGGCTTCCGTCGGTGAGAAGTAACCTGTGTAAATACCACCCAGCAGAATGATCGGCATCATCAGCGCCCAGAAACCCTTCCTGAGTGCGGTCGTAAACGCCGGTCGATCAAATTGACTGGTGGGCAGTGTGCGGTTGTGCCACAACGCGTACCCAGCCAGCGCCGTGGTGAGCATCAGTCCAGGAATAACCCCTGCCAAAAACAGATCAGCTATCGACTTTTCTGTTACCAGTCCATACAGAATGAGTGGAATCGACGGCGGAATAACAATACCGAGCGTACCGCCGGAGGTCACTGCACCCAGCGCGAATCGACGCGAGTAGCCATTTTGCAGCAATGCCGGATAAAGAATCGACCCGACGGCAAGCAGCGTTACTGGTGAAGAACCGGAGATCGCTGCAAACAGCGCACACGACAGAATGGTTGCAACGCCAAGACCACCTGGCAACGTGGTGGTGGCGAGCCGTGCAATCTCGATCAGGCGACTGGCTATGGAACCACGGGTCATCAGGTTGCCGGCGATCAGGAACATAGGTATCGCCAGTAGTACTTCGTTGTCGAGACTGATCCACAGATCTTCGATCAGGTACACCAACAGACCGTCGCCCCACACCAGATGCACATACGCCGCACAGGCCAGCAGGATAACCACGACGTTTTGCCGCAACAACAGCAGGAATAACAGCAACAGCAGTAAACCGATACCCGCCATTACTGACTTACCTTAATTGAGAATGGGTAAAACGGCAGTGCACATACTTTAGGCGCATCAGTTGCGATGCACGGGACAAACACGACGAGCTTATACAATGCGTTCAATGTTGAGGTGCAGTGACAGGTTTAATAGCAGGGTACGTTGCAAATATCCCGTGTCTGAGCGCGGTACTTAAAAACGCATACGGGATGATCATTTGTATTGGCCACAGCAGCCAGTACAACACCGCTGCTTTATCTTCGAAGCGCATGGACTCTCGCACAAACAGCAGTGCGACGACCGCCATCGAAAGATAAAACACACACGCAAAAGCATCACCCATACGGTCCACGGAACCCGTGTACCTTGCAGGCATTACACCGTCGAGGAAGCTCGGGCGCAGGTGCATGTTTTCGGCGGTGGCCAGTGACAAGCCAATAAAGCCGGCAACAATGGCCGCATAAACTGCCATTTTTTGCGCACCGTGTATGGGCGTTGACAGGAGCTCGCGGCCTACGATATCGCCAATCAACAGGAACGCGACGACTGAATAGGCTGCGCACGCGCATACTGACTCAACGCGAGTCAGCAGCGTTAACAGTGAGCGTGCAATATGCACCAGGTTATACGGAACCAGTTACAGGCTACTGGCACTTTTCCTTTGCATCGGCGATGGCAGCCCAGGTCGCATCTGATGCACCGCCCAGCTCTGCCAGAATGGTTTTCTGTGCATCCGGGGCAACGGCACGCCATGCATCCATTTCTGCATCACTCGGGTTGTGCACGGTTACACCTTCAGCACCGGCAATTTTACCGAGCAGTCCGCCCTCGGCGTTGCGAACTGCGGTGCGCAGCCCTTTAAATACTTCCGCAGCTTCGCGCAGCCAGCCCTGCTCTTCTTCGCTCAGACCAGACCACACTCGTTTGGAAACAATAACGGACCCAATCTGATGCACATGATTGGTGACCGTTACGTTCGGGGCCACCTCGTGATATCCGACCGCGATGCCATAGACCGTCGGCCACGTCGCTGCGTCCACGTTGCCGGTTTTCAGCGCCGGCATGGTATCAGTGGTGCCTAGCGGTACCGCACTGCCACCCGCAGTCTGCATGTACAGGGTGTCAGTTTTGGTAGGTGCGGTACGAATCTTCACACCATCAAGGTCAGCGGGGGTTTTGACCAGCTTGTCCTTGGAGAAAATAATCTGCTGACCAATTTCCAGCCATGCTATTGGCACTACTCCGGCTGCGTCCATCGCATCACCAAACGTAGGTAGAAGATGGTTATCAGCTACACAATCAGCCTGTTCAACGCCGGTAAAAGTGTATGGCGACGCCAGTAAACCAAATTCGGGAACCAGCAACGACGTTGCGGTGTTAGAGAACAAACCGATATCGAGTCTGCCGCGCGCCACCTGCTTTACGGTGGTTTGCTCATCGCCAAGTTGACTGCCGTGGAAGTGATTGACCGTCAATGCACCGCCTGAAAGTTCCGCCACCTTCGCAGTAAAGGCGTTGGTAACCTGCCCCCAGGGCGACGGCTCGGGCGCGGCACCCGATGAGCGCAACTCTTTAGCCTGCACCTGCGTGGCAAGCACAGTGCACACTCCCAGCGTCAACAGTACATGTTTCATCATTCCTCCACATTATTGATTCGATGCGAATCGGAAATCCAAGCTAACGGAGCGGTTTGGTATTGTCAATTGTCACAAACTGCATTGACGGCACACTATCCTCTCCGTTGCCGCATACTGATAGGTTGAGCCTCTGTTTTTACCTTCATAGCGCGCGACCACAACCAAAAACCCACTGTGTCCGAGCCTGACAGATTCGGTTAGGCTATCTCCGCGCAACCAAATGGCATGTGCCTGGCGCTGGCGCTTTTTTGCCATTGCACTCCACCACCAGCCACTTCGCACCCGCCATAACCATTCAACGCCCCTTTGCTTGTTTGAGCACCAATTCAAGCAAAGATTGTTCGCAAGCCGGCTATTTACCCGATATCAGGCAAATATTTTGATATTTTTATAATCTGACGATAATTTCCCCACACGAACACTTAAGGAGCACCTGCGTGAATCCAGAATCCCCGGTATCGACACACCGGGACCTGATCGAGCACCTGATCCGGCAAACGGCGTTGTCGCCTGCTGCTGCTGAGAGGATTGTCAACGAGGTAATCGCCCACTTTAGCGAGTCGCCGGATGAGTTCGTCAGAAAGCGGCATTTGGAGTTACGGCAGCAGGGACATAGCAACAGCTCGATTTACAGCTTGATTCAGCAGGAACTTGGCGCCCGGCTATTCGCCGCCGCGCCACACTCCGAACGGAAAATCCGGCGCATCATTTACGGCTAGCGCCACGAACCAGGACAGAAACATGTGTGGAATTATCGCCTATACAGGCCAGCAGCAGGCCGCCCCGATACTGGTCGACGGACTGCGCCAACTGGAATACCGCGGCTACGACTCTGCAGGCATATCTGTATTTTCGCGACGCAAACTGAAGACCTGGAAGTCAGTCGGCAAAATCGCCGCACTCGAAGCGAAACTGCCCGACAAGATCAGCAGTCATGCCGGTATTGGCCACACACGCTGGGCCACCCATGGTGTACCCAGTGATGCCAATGCACATCCGCATACGGACAACGCAGACACACTGGCACTGGTACACAACGGCATTATCGAAAACGTCGACAGCCTGAAGCAGACACTTGGCGACATTGACTATCGCTCCGAAACCGACACCGAAGTGCTGGCGCATCTGCTGCATCAGGCCATGGCGGGCGGCCAGCTTGCACTGATCGATGCGATGCGCATGGTACTGTCACGCGTGGTCGGCACCTATGGCATCGCCGCCGTGCATCAGTCCGCACCGGACGAGATTGTGCTCGCGCGCAGTGGCAGCCCGGTCATCATAGGCATCGGCGACAATGAAATGTTGGCCGCGTCAGATATGTCTGCGCTGTCACGCCACACCAGAGATGTGGTGCATCTTGACGACGGTGAAGTTGCCATTCTCAGACCGGACGGCTTCGAGGTAACCAAGCTCGATGCAAGCCCGACCGTAAAGTCGCCAACACGACTGCCGGAAAACATGGAAGGCTACGACCGCGGTGGACATGAGCACTACCTGTATCGTGAAATCGTCGACCAGCCGGACACCGTCAGGCGCACACTAAGCGGCAGAATCGATACGCAATTCAACACCGCACGACTGGGCGGACTCAACCTCGACGCGCGCGATTTACTGCGACTAAAGCGTATTAAAATTCTTGGCTGTGGCTCTGCGCTCTATGCAGGTATGGCCGGCGCGCAGATGATAGAAACACTGGCACGCATACCAACGGATGCAGAAGCCGCAGCCGAGTTTCGCTATCGCAACCCGGTCATAGAAGCAGACACGCTTTACATCGTTGTCAGCCAGTCCGGTGAAACCTTCGACACGCTCGCAGCAACTCGCGAAGTGCAACGCAAAGGCGGATTTGTACTTGGCATTGTCAACAGTGTCGGCAGCACTATCGCACGTGAAGTTGACGGCGGCGTTTACATGCATGCAGGTCCGGAAGTATCGGTTGCATCAACCAAGGCATACACATCGATGCTCACCGTGTTCGGACTTATCGCAATACTGCTTGGTCGTACGCGAGATATCTCCCCGCAGGCCGGCGCAGCATTACTCGACGAATTGCAGCAGACACCCGACAAGATCAACACCGTACTGTCAACCGAAACCCACATAGCCGACATCGCCAAATGCTACGCACAAAGCCACAGCGCCTTTTTTATAGGCCGCACTTCGGCCTACCCGATAGCACTGGAGGCAGCACAAAAGCTTAAGGAAATATCCTACATACACGCTGAAGCCTACCCGGCTTCCGAGCTCAAACATGGCCCACTGGCACTGGTCAACGAAGACACGCCCTGCGTCATCGTGCTGCCCCAGTCAGAGTTGCTGGCAAAATCCATGGGGTCACTGGAGGAAATAAAAGCGCGGCGGGCGCCGGTTATTGCAGTTACTGACTCAACTAACTCACGCATTGATGACCTGGCTGATCACGTTATCAGAACGCCGACAGCCGATGCGTTAACCCAGGGCACGATAATGGGTATCGCGCTGCAACTGTTCGCCTACCACAGTGCACTCGCGCTGCAACGCGATATCGACCAGCCCAGAAATCTGGCCAAAAGTGTAACGGTGGAGTAAGTAACCCACAGATGACTGTCCGCGCATCGCTCCTTCGCCAGGGAAATAACGAGGGTTAACCATTAATTTACGCGGAGTTTCGCAAACCTGACAGATATAGAAAAGCATACTGTGCAGTTGCCGACACATCGCTCTGAGTAACGTACACAACATCATCGCGTGGGTGATCGAATGTCTGAGCTGATAGCTTCGAATACACTAATGTATATTGCTTCACGCAATCGAGAACTGCCGACTCAGGCAATCTCCCGGTTAACACCCGTGGCGGAAAGACAAATCGACGCTGTTGCGCCGATGTTTCCAGGCGTATTGGAAGACGATATAAAAAAGTTCATCAGGAGCACCAACGCTTCACAGAATTACGGCATGGCGGGATTCGAAATTCGCTTTGCAGCCGGATATGATTTTGACATTGACGCGTTTGTCGATTCAGTATGCAGTGACGAAAGCCTGATAGTCGAAGCGCATATTATCAAGTTTCCGAAAGGGAAACTCGACAGCAGAGGGAAATCCACTTATCGATCAGGAACAACAAGCGTTGAAAATCCGGAGAGTTTTAACTGGACAATGCTATCCCGGTTTCGTATGGAAAAGCTGCGCAAGGTCGCTGATGAAACCGGGCAACGTTACCTTCGCGGTGAAAGAGTTGTTGCGACTGGCCAGTTTCACAAACTCAACGACTCGCGAGTTGCAAGTGAAATTAAGACGCTGGGAGGCCTGCCGCAGGAGCGAGTAGACGAAAAGACAACCCTGGTCCTGATTGGTCACAATCCCGATAAAGCGATCGTAAGCCACGCGCTGGACCGGCAACTCAACACCATGCACGGCCACTTATTTGGTTTCCTGGTTCAGTATGGGCGCCAGAATAACTGGCAGCCTCCCGCTGAATTCAGAACTGAAAATACCACCAAAAAAGGCAACTTTATCATTCGAGAACGCTACTTTAGTATGGATCACGGCGAGTTCGTGCTTACCGGCAGAACAATTGCCCACGTCGCACGCATCAAGGACAAAGCACAACAAACATTACAACGTCTGAGCGCCAGCCATCGACGAGAATTTCTCCGTGACTTTCCCCAACTCAAGGGCCAGCGGATTTTTGATATTGTCGCACTGAAAAAAGAAAACGAGCTATTTCTGGTTTTCAACGGAGACGGTTGTGAACCGCACAAGGCTGCAGAACACAAGCTATACGGCGAATTTCTCATCTTTGCCGAAAGCGAAGAAAAAGCGCACAAGCTGGCAACGGCAGACCTGCATTACTACGACGAAGACACGTTACACGGTGAACCTGAACAACTGGCCGCAGACTCTGATTCATTACTGCAGCATGTTCAGGACAGTCGAGGGCTTAGCTATGATGAAGACCTTCGACAACTTAATATCGCAAGCTCCGTACAACCCGCCGTAATGGCTAAACTCAATAGCCTTTTGACAAACCCGGTTTACATCGTCAGAGCGGTGTCGCCAATCGATGTAATGCGATACGAAGCAGAATTGACTCAGGTGACAATACTGTGACTGATACCACCGTCGCTACACAAGCGCCTTAAAGAAGTTGAAAATTAATGCCGTCACCGCAGACAACACTGCCACCAGTACCGCAAGAATGATCAGGTTCAGTGTCCACTTGATCACCAGGTAAAGTGGTCGATTGGTTTTCTTCAGTGCCTTACCTTTCGCAAGAATGGGTGACACTTTGAAAAACACGCGGCTAAACAAACCCGCTTTATCTTCCGACAGGTTTGGTACAAGCATCTGGCTACAGATTTTTTTGTATAAAAAGTTAAAGCCACGGCCGAACAAGAACATCGGACGCTCAATATCACACATCAGGATAAGGCGCGTGGTGTCGGTATTGTTGTGCGCGTGATGCAGATAGGTTTCATCAAACAATAGCGGCTCACCGTCACGCCAGGAATGCACGTTGCCATCAATGCTGATGTAACAGCGGTCATCATTGGGTGTGCTGAGACCAAGGTGATAACGCAGCGAGCACGCAATAGGGTCAAGGTGACGAGTCAGCTTTGAACCTGGTGGCAATACGGTGAACATGGCCCCGTTGACCGTTTTCAAATCAGCCAGCAGCGCTACCGTTTGCGGACACAGTCGAGCAGCCGAGTTGTGCACAGTGCCATACCACTTCAGGTAAAACTTGCTCCAGCCATACTTGTAGAAGGTGCGAAAGCCAACGTCGTAATAACTCTGGTTGTCTGAATCAGTGGTGGCGTCAAAGTAACCGTTGCGATGAAGCTCAAGTGCCTCGTCTCGCAGCACCTCCCAGTTGTCACGCAGCACCGCAAGCTCGGGATATTCTGCAATGTCCAGAATCGGGTTTTTCGCTTTCTTTTTTGAGAACCCATACAGCAGCACATTGAGCGGTGCGAATATAGGCCACCCTTTGCGGAAGTACTCAACCGGGCCGGTAAAACGCACCTCGCCTCGCAGCTTGTAAACGTAGAAAAGCGACATCGCCGGAAACAGGATGAAGCAAACGAACGCTATGCTAATCGCAGACATTACCAGGTAGCTTCTTTAGTTATTGGTTGGGGCGGTTGAGGCGTGATCAGTTGATACAGATCGCACTGGCGCCTTCAGACCGATAAACGGCGAAGTTTATCGGATTCGCAATGCCGTGCGGTGACAGTCTATCCACATCGCGCAGACCGTGAGTCCGAACACAGAGGACATTCACGCACGGGTGTGGGAACGGGCACACGCCCATTGCAGTCACACACGACTGTCAGAAGCCAGGCCCGTGCAAAACGCAGACATAAAAAAACCACGGCAGGATTACCCTGCCGTGGTTTGCTGTGCCGTGCGGCTATTACTTCAGGAATGAAGTGTCGATAACAGCGCTGTAGTCTTCACGAGCAGGATTGTCTTCAGTGGCGAACGCACCACCGACAATGCCAAACGCCTGTCCAGCCAGACCGCCTTCGTTGAAGAAGTTGTTCAGCTGATCTTCGTTGGTTGGGAAGGTCATGTCAGCCATCTGGTTGGCAGTGGTTTCTGCGTCCATTCCAGATTCTTTTTCGATCAGGCCAATCTTTGACTGGTCGGCTGCGAAAGCGATGTTGGCTTCGTCGGTAGCGTCGATGAAGGCCTTAACCAGCTCGGGGTTTTCCTGGGCAAATTTTTCGGTGACAGACACAACGTCAAACGCAACGATACCAGCTTCAGCCATAGCGTCGTAAGACATAATGAACTCACCGTGCTCTTCCGCCTTTTTGATGCTGTCGCCGCCGAAGATGCAGGCCATGTCAACACTGCCGTCTGCCAGCGATACAACCGCATCAGCCGGAACCTGGTCAACGATAGTGATCGCATCCAGGTCAACATTCAAAGCACGCATTTGCATACGGAAGCTGTAGTCGGCCATAGTTGCCAGCGGTACCGCCACTGATTTGCCTTCCAGCTCTGAAGCGTTGTCGGCAGTGATGCCTGCGTCAGCTCGGACGATGCAGGGGTTTGACGGGTAAGTTACCGCTACAGCGATCGTTTTGATCGGTGCGTTGGCGTTAACCGCGGTGATGAAAGGCGCCAGGCCCTGGCTGTAAGAGATGTCGATGTCACCGGCCAGCATGGCTTCAGTCATCTGGGTGCCCGCATCAAAGTTGGTCCAGTTGACTTTGACACCCATGGCATCATCGTAGGCACCCTCGGCCTTGGCGATCATGTTGGGGGTTGCCCACTCGAGGAAAAACGCAACGTTGACTTCGTCCGCCGCCATTGCCGGCGCCGAAACTGCTGTAGCCAGCGCCACAGCACTGAGTGAGGTAGAAAGCTTTTTCAATTGAGACATTAAATACTCCAATTAAGAGTTAGCGGAATTTTGTAGCGCCAGCCTTCGCACAACTTCTGACCATATTCTGGCGCTGCAATCGGGCGGTACACGCGTTTCAACAATCCGCGCGAAGCCCGGCGTTGACTGGGGCTGCAAGGATAACAAACCCGCCCCGTTTTGGTCAGCAAATCGCCGATTTGGCCGTTATCATGTCGCCAATCGATAACAGGTTGCGGCATCGACCATCGTTTTACGCACAGGAACGTCGCTGCGCGATCAACTGGCGGGAATTTGGATCGAATGTGGCTCTGGCCGGGCAATACGTAAACGGCAACAATGTGGAATCATGGCATTACTGCCCTGAATAGGCCCTGAAGAAACATGAGCACCTCGCTTAACATCCAGTACCCGATTGACGGCTCCCGCGATGCACTGTGGATGGCTACGGCGACAGACGCACCCCGTACGACCTCGCTGACCGGCGACGCCGAGTGTGACGTGGCTATTGTGGGTGCTGGATTTACCGGTCTGAACGCCGCGATCGAGTTGGCGAGTCAGGGGGTGTCCGTGTGCGTACTGGAGGCAAAGAACCTGGGGTTCGGGGCCTCCGGGCGCAGTGGCGGACAGGTAAATCTGGGGCTCAATTTGCTGCCTTCAGAGCTGATCGCGAAGTTCGGTGACACCGTGGGCAATCGACTGGTTGACACCGTGCTGAGTGCACCGGACCACGTGTTCGGCATGATTGATCGCCATCAACTGCGCTGCGATCCGGTGCGCAATGGCTGGATTCAGGCAGCCGCCAATCGCGACCACGAGGCACTGCACAACCGTATGACAGTGGAGTACGCCCGCCACGGCTACGACTTTGAAGCGCTTGACCATGCGGAACTGTATCGGCGCACCGGATCCAGTCGCTATCAATCCGGGCTACTATGTCCGACTGCCGGATCCATACAGCCACTGTCATACACCAGAGAACTGGCTCGGGTCGCGCTGTCACTCGGCGCATCAGTTTATACCGACTCTGCCATCAACGGCATCGATCAACAGGCCGACGGCTGGCTGTTGCGCACGAGTAACAACGGTCTGATTAAAAGTCAGCGCGTACTGATTTGCACAAACGGCTACACCGGCCCGCTGGTAAACAATCTTTCAAAAAAAGTGGTGCCGGTACGCAGTATTTTGATTGCTTCAGAGCCACTTCCACCGCACCTGCAGGCAGTTATTTTGCCGCAACAGGTAACACTGGTGGATAAGCGCCGGCTGATTTTATACATGCGCTACGACCGCGACGGCAGGCTTTGCATCGGGGATCACGGACCGATGCGTGATGCGTTCAATCTGAGTGACTTCGACGCGGTAAAAAAACGCGCACTGGAGGTATTTCCGCAACTGGCAAACACGCGATGGGACTACCACTGGGGCGGCCGTGTGGCGATGACACAAAGCCGCATTCCGTTTTTACATCGAATTGCACCGGGTTTAACTGCGGCAATGGGCTACAACGGTCGAGGCGTCGGGATGGGATCACTGATGGGTAAGGTTGCGGCAAACACCATCATGAGCCGCGACGATGACGCGTCTGGCTTTCCGGTCACCAGCCCGCGCAACTTTATGCTGCATCGCTTTCACGGGGCAGGAGTGAACCTGTCAATTAAGTGGTTTGCGCTGCTGGACCACCTGGATGCCATGCAGCGTCAGGGTTAATAGCAGCGCGGGTGCTAAATACAGCGACCGCCGTCAACTTCCATCGCCACACCAGTGATCATACTGGCCTCGTCCGAGCACAGAAAGCATGCCGCATTGCCCAGATCCTCAGGCTGTGAAAAGCGCCCGATTGGAATGGTGGATAAAAATTTAGCTCTGACTTCTGGCGTGTCTTCACCCATAAACGACTTCAGCAACGGTGTTTCGCCGGCCACCGGGTTTAGTGCATTAACGCGCACACCATCCGCTGCCAGCTCCACCGCCATGCTTTTGGTCGCGGTAATCATCCAGCCCTTACTGGCGTTATACCAACTGAGTCGCGGCCGTGGACTAACCCCGGCTGTCGATGCGACATTCAGGATAGCGCCGCCGCCGTTTGCTTTCATGTGCGGCACGATGGTTTTAGCGGCGAGAAACACCGACTTGGCGTTGACTGCCAGCACACGATCAAAGTCATCCTCGGTGATATCCTCCATAGGCTGCGGTAAGTGCGTAACACCAGCGTTGTTTACGAGGATATCGAGCTTGCCAAAATGATCAAACGACGCCTGCGCCATTGCCGCAACGCTTTCGCCATTCGCAACGTCAACCTCATGGGCTATTGCATTGCCTCCCTGTTCATCAGCGATTTTCTGAGCGGCTGACAAGTTGATATCCGCCACCATCACCCGAGCCCCCTCGCTGATGAATTTGGCAACAATACCCGCACCGAACCCGCTGCCACCACCAGTGACGATGGCCGTTTTGTTTGCAAGCCTCATTATTTTTCCCCTCAGAAATTGTTTGTCAGCCGTGCCGTGCCGCGACGGTTTTTAATACCGAGAAACCATACAACGCCTCGAAGCCCTTTTCCCTGCCATGGCCCGATTTACCCACGCCGCCAAACGGTAGCTCAACACCGCCGCCGGCGCCGTAGTTATTGATAAATATCTGGCCTGCACGCAGTGCACGCGCGCAGCGCATTTGTCTGGCACCGTCTCGGGTCCATACCGATGCCACCAGCCCGTAGTCGGTGTTGTTAGCAATATCGATCGCCTGCGCCTCGTCGTCAAACGGTATCACGACCTGCACCGGTCCAAAAATTTCCTGCTGTGCAAGCACATGAGTGGCATCGACGTCCGTAAACAAAGCCGGAGCGACATAGTGACCACCGTCTGGTGCATCGTCGACTATCGTGCCACGCACCGGTACGGTGAGGTCCTTGCCCTGCTCCAGATAACCCGCAACAAGCTGCTTTTGTCGCGCAGAGATCAGCGGTCCGAGCGTCAGGTCAGCTTCGGCCGGACCAACGCGCATGGAGTGATAGCGCTCGGCCAGCAACTGCACCAACTCGTCGTAGATACCGCGCTGCACCAACAATCGCGATGACGCGGAACAGGTTTGTCCGGCATTCTGAATACCGGCGTTAACCAGAAATGGCAGCGCCTGTTCAAGATCGGCGTCGTCGAACACCAGCTGTGGCGACTTGCCACCCAGTTCCAGTGTCACCGGCACGATGTTGCTTGCCGCAGCTTTCTGTATTAACGCCCCGACATTAACCGACCCGGTAAAGGATATATGGTCGATACCCGCATGCGAAGCGAGTGCAGCACCAGCTTCCTCACCGATGCCCGGCACCACATTCAGCGCACCGTCAGGCAAACCCGCCTGCTTTGCCAGCTCCGCAAACATCAACGCGGTCAGACACGCTTCTTCAGCGGGCTTTAGCACGCAGGCATTGCCCATCGTCAGTGCTGCACCAACCGAGCGTCCGATGATTTGCATCGGATAATTCCAGGGGATGATATGACCGGTCACACCGTGTGGCTCACGCAGCGTATAGACGGTGTATCCATCGAGGTAAGGCAGCGTTTCACCGTGTACTTTGTCGGCTGCGCCACCGTAGTATTCAAGATAGCGCGCCAGTGCAACCGCATCGGCTCGAGCCTGCGTCAGCGGCTTGCCAACGTCCGTGGCTTCGAGCATGGCCAGTTGTTCGACATGTTCAAGCACAAGCTGGCCGAGCCGCATTAGCAGCCGCCCGCGCTCAACGGCTGTGGCCTTACCCCATGGACCAGACAGGGATGCGCGCGCCGCTGTCACCGCCTGGTCAATATCCTCCGTGCTGCCGCGTGCAATGTCGCACAGGGGCTGCCCGGTGGATGGATTATCCAGCGTCAGTGTTTGTTGTTGCGCGCCTGCCTGCCACTGTCCGTTGATAAAGCAGTGACTGGAATTAAAAGGTAAATCCATAGTGCCAGCGACCTGTTGTTGTGTGGGCGCTAGTGTACTGCCACCGTCAAACGCTGTGAATGAGAACTTGTCATTTGGCTGCTCTTCGACAAACCACGGGCAGCAAGGCGCAGGTCGCAGGGAATGGCTTTTCCCTTTTCAAGAACTGCAACGCAGCTGTGGGCCAAATGACGAGTTCCCGCAGGGGCGGTGATTAAAGTGCACGTGAGAGTCGAGCAACAACCGGGGAAAATCATCTGTATGAATTCTCTATGCAAATGAAGCACTTTGATCGATCGACTCATTTATAGCGTTTGATGGTTGCAGTACACTAATCTGCATTATTCGTATGGATTCGTCATCCCGTACAGGCCTCCAAACCTGAGCGGATGGTGCTTACTGCACCTGAGCTGGCAAATAGTGGTCGAACCACTCTTCTTCTTTATTGTTGAGCGGTGACTCCGGCAGGCCCGGCCGGTGCAACGTTGCGCTCCAGTCGGACAACTCAGTACGGAGTTCGACGGCGATGTCCGGATACTGACCAATCAGATTTTGGTTTTCGTGCTCTGCATCCAGATCGAACAAATATTCTCGCTCCGCGGCGAGCAGGTATTTCCAACGCCCTTTACG
>CAYMFQ010000035.1:0-3626 GCA_964389335.1 uncultured Granulosicoccaceae bacterium | reverse complement strand
ACATCAAGTGTACTGACCGGCTGCGAGTAAACCACACCTGCTGGCAGTGCCGCAGGCCAGCTAGCGATGAACGGCACGCGTATACCGCCTTCGGTTAACATCCCTTTTTCACCCACCCATGGCTCGTTTATAGAGCCGTCCCACTCGGCTGTGTGTCTGTTGATGGGCAGATCGAGTTTATGAATACCCAGCGGTGCGCCGTTGTCACTGATAAAAAACACCAGCGTGTCTTCTGTGAGTTCATATTGTTGCAGCCGATCACGCAATTTACCGACACCATCGTCGACCGCTGCCATCATTGCCAGCGCATAGCGGCGCCGGACGTCCATGCTCTCGGGGAATCGAGAGAGGTAATGATCAGGCGCTTCCAGGGGCAGGTGCGGCGCATAGTAAGACAGATACAGGAAAAACGGCTGCTGGTGATTCTTGTCGACGAAGGCGAGTGCCGCATCGGTAGCCACATCGATTCGAAACCTGTTGTCCAGCCAGCGACTGGCAGCAAACTCGTTACCTTCAAAATCAAAACTGGCACGCCAGCTATAGCGGTAGCCCACATAGACGTCGTCAAACCCGCGCTGGTCCGGAAAGTAACCGGACAGCTCGTCAGGTGATAAGGTGTCCGGGTCAACCACCACCGACTTCGAGTTCACCTCCAGATGCCACTTACCAATCATACCTGTGCGGTAGCCAGCATCCTGCAGTCGCTCACCCAGCGTGATTTCATCCAGGGGCATTGGATTGAACTTGTTGTCGTCGACGCCAAATTTTTGCTGATAGCGACCAGTCACCAGCGCGGCGCGTGACGGGGTACACTGCGGTGCGGTGCTGTAGCCCGAAGTCATGCGCACGCCATCTGCAGCAAGCTGATCGATATGCGGTGTTTGCACATCGGAGGCGACACCCTGTGAGCCGAGATCAGACCAGCCCTGATCGTCGGTCAGAATCACAATGATATTGGGCCCGGCACCAGCATTCGCCAGCGTGGGCTCGGCAACCTGCGGATCAAAACACCCGCTGAGTGTCGCGACCAGTGCCAGAGACAGTGCGGCGAGTACCGAGTGGTGACGCAGGTGATGTGCAGGTCTAAAGGAATCCAATGAGTGCGCTTGCTGGTGATCAAACCGATAGCTGCTCAAGTTGCATTCCAAAACCAGGCACCAACGCAAGGAATAACCGGTGCGGGTTCAATTTTCAGGCATAATTCGTCCAGTTATCGACCCCTGTCACTCACCAGGAATCAGCGTATGACTCTGCACCAGCGCATCAGACCTTTTAACACGCGCGAAACGTACCCGGAACAGCAACTCGACAATGATCTAAGCCAGGCCGTTGTGGCACGCGGCACGATGGTGTTTCTGCGTGGCCAGGTCTCGCAGGATCTGGACTCAAGCGAAGATCTGCACATTGGCGATGCCAAACTGCAAACCCGCAAGACCATGGAAAACATCAAGCAGTTGCTGGAAGAGGCCGGTACCTCGCTCGAAGCCATCTGCCGTGTAGAGGTCTACCTGACGGACATTCGATATCGCGAAGCGGTGTATCAGGAAATGGGACAGTGGCTGAAAGGTGTACACCCCTGCTCTACCGGCATGGTGGTATCGTGCCTTGCACGCCCGGAGTGGCTGGTCGAAATACAGGTAACCGCGGTTATTCCTGACTAAACGTCTCTACAGGTACAACACATGACATTTTCAGTTGCTGGCCGCTGCAGTCAAACCGGAATGTTTGGCGTGGCAATAACCACATCATCGATCGCTGTAGGCTCGCGTTGCCCGCACGTCCGTGCAGGTGTCGGCGCTGTCGCCACTCAAAATATTACTGACCCGCACCTCGCAACACTGGTGCTTGACGCCATGCAAAGCGGACAGGATGCACCAACAGCTATTGCAGGTGTCGCCAAAGACCGTGAACACATAGACTATCGGCAATTGACTGCTGTCGATACCCATGGCAACACTGCTCACTTTACCGGCGCTAATATCCTTGGGATTCACTGCGTTGATGAAAGCACCGACTGTATTGCTGCCGGTAACCTGCTGGCTAATGACGGCATTGCCGCGGCGATAACCAGCCACTTCACCCGTTCTACCAGACTTCACCTTGCTGAACGTTTACTGCAGGCACTTGAATACGGACTGGAAGCTGGAGGTGAAGCCGGACCAGTACACTCCGCGGCACTGGTTGTTTGCGACAAGATGCCATTTCCACTGGTCGACCTGCGCGTCGACTGGGACGACGACAACCCTGTTGCCACTCTCAGAAAACTGTGGACCGACTACGAACCACAAATGCTTGACTATCTTAACCGTGCAATTAATCCATCAGCTGCCCCGAGCTATGGCGTGGCGGGTGACCCGTAAGCTTCGGCACCTGGCTACCGACGAGCAACGCAAAGAACCGTACTGTAGAAGAGCCTATGCAAACCACTCGCGACATACTCGCCACACTCATCGGCTTTGACACCACCAGCCGCAACCCCAACCATGCGCTGATCGACTACATTGCGAGCTTACTGCAGGAATACGGTATTGATTCCACCATCATACCGAACGAAGACCACACCAAAGCCAATCTGTATGCCACCGTAGGCCCGACCGACAAGCCGGGTATTATGTTGTCGGGCCATACCGACGTTGTTCCGGTGGATGGACAGGACTGGACCAAACCAGCGTTTGAAATGACCGAGAGTGACGGACGCTACTACGGTCGCGGCACCGCCGATATGAAAGGCTTTGTAGCATGCGCACTGAACGCCGCTATTAACGCCAGTCAGCAACCGCTAAAGACACCACTGCACCTGGCATTCTCCTACGACGAGGAAATCGGTTGTGTAGGTGTTCGTTCATTAGTCGATATGCTACAGCAGGCACCGATCAAGCCATCAATGTGCATCGTCGGTGAACCAACCAGCCTGAATGTAGCCACAAAGCACAAGGGCAAAACATCAGTATTCGTACGCTGCATAGGCAAAGAAGGACATTCGGCCCTTGCACCCAAAGCGCTCAATGCCATCCATCTTGCCTGCGATCTGGTTGAAGTTTTACGCAAGAAACAAGAACAAATAAAAAATCAGTGTAACGCAAAAGACCTGTCTGAAGTCCCCTACACCACCGTGCACGTTAGTCGCATACACGCCGGCCAGGCGCTAAATATTGTGCCGAACCTGTGTACCGTCAACTTCGAAATCAGAAACGACTCAGCCGACGACCCCCAGGAAATATTAAACGACGTACAACGCTCTGCAGCAGCGCTGGTTGAAAAAGCACGAAAGCACGCACCGGAAGCGGCAATAGAGTTTGAAATACTCAACACCTACCCCGGCCTTAATACCGGCACTGATACAGAGGTGGTCGAGTTCGTCAAATCACTGGTAGGAGCCAACGACACCTCATACGTGGCATTTGGCACTGAAGGTGGACTGTTTTCAACACAGCTGAATATCCCTACCGTAGTCTGTGGACCTGGTTCAATGGCTCAGGGACATAAGCCAGACGAGTTTATCGCCGTTGAACAGATGGATCGTTGTGAGGCTATGATGGAGAGGTTAGTGGGATTTCTATCGGGCTCACCTGTGTAAACAGGCGTCCATGCATGACAGTACTCGTTGCGCCATCTAAGGCGTAAAC